>JACQFO010000038.1 GCA_016200025.1 Nitrososphaerota archaeon | reverse complement strand
TTTCAAGGCAAAGTACACGTTCTGGATCGCTGTCGACTTGATGTGAGGCGCCTTTCTGACCTTGACCTTCCAGCCTGTGAGGTCCATCGCGTTGCCGAGGTCGAAGCCCGCCTCCTGGGATAGGACCCTAGGGTTCCCAGCCTCGATGGTGATCTCGCCCAGGGCGTCGTCGAAGAAGTAGTTGGAGACCTCGGCCTCGTGGGGCAGAAGTTTTTCGAGAGCCTGCCTCGCCTCGCTCTCGGGCCTTCGGATTGACTTCTCTGTCCTGGTGACGACCCGCTTCTTGAGTGTGTTGACAATCTCGGAGATGACATAGCTGTTCTTGTGGAGGAACGCGGGGTTCTTGGTGTAGAGGGCGATGCGCGGGCCTTCATACTCTATCCTGGTTATCTGAGCCTCCGCTGGGATATTGTTCAGGATGGCGCTCATCAGGCTTACGCCGTTCGATTTCTGTTCCAAAACTAATTGTCAGTCGTGAACTGGGCAAGGAGCTTGTCCTTCTCCTGCTCAGAGATCTCGCGGAACCCATCCTTGTCGAGGACGGCCACGTCGAAGTGGTCCCCGGTCGCGACGTTCCGCCTCGTCGCGGAGATTATCGCCTTCGCCGCCAGAGGGTAGGCCTTGGCCGCCGTCATCCCTTCCTTGAACTCCGACTCAAGGACGCCGTAGGCCACCGGAGAGCCGCTCCCGGTCGCGACGACCTTCTCCTGGTTCTTGGACCCGAAGAAGTCGACGTTGAAGATCGAGCCCCCGCTGGTGTCGACCCCGCCTACGAGCACGTCGGCGATGAACGGGTAGAGGCGCGAAGAGAAGAGGACGTTGGAGACGACCTGGGCTGCGGCCTTCACGGGCATCGGCCTGCTCTTCTCGATCCTGTAGAGGTTGGTGTAATACTTCAGGGTGTCCACGACGTTCTGGGCGTCGGCGACTCCCCCAGAGATCGTCATGGCGAGGTTCTCGTCGATCTTGAGGAGCTTCTTCCCCCTCTTGTGGGCTATGAACCCGCCCGCCGTGACCCGGGTGTCGGTGGCCAGGACGACTCCGTCGGAACAGACCAGGCCCACGGTCGTCGTGCCGTGGTAGATGGCCGAGCCCAGCGGCTTTCCTGCGAACCTCTTGTTATCTGCTTGCATTAGAAACAACCTTCCTGAGAAGGCAAGCAAGAGCGCTCTCTGTTGCCTTTTTAATCTTTCTAGGAGGTTGCGCGTCCGCGCCAACTTTGGGAAAGCCTCCTTCTCAATCTCCTTAAATCGAGACCGAGGGCCTCTGAGAACATGGACCCGACCTTCCACCTGATGGAGCTGCCCACCAGGGTCCTCATCGGCGACGGAGTCCTATCCAAGCTCGGCGAGTTCATCGAGGAGTCAGCCGGCTCCGGCAGGGTCGTTGTCGCGGCCGGTACCCACGTCCAGGAGAAGGTCCGCGCCTCGGTGGACGCGATCCTCGGGGGCAGGGCGAGCTGGGTGATTGTCTTGGCAGCCGATACGGCCAACGTGGAGAAGGTCATCCGAGAATCGAGGGGTTCAAAGTGCATCATCGGCGTCGGCGGCGGGAAGAGCGTGGACGTCGGGAAGCTCGCGTCCTTCAGGGCCAAGCTCCCATTCTATTCGGTGCCCACGAGCGCGTCTCACGACGGGATCGCAAGCCCGTTCGCTTCGCTGAAGGGGCTCGACAGGCCCTACTCGGTCATGGCCAAGCCTCCGGTCGGGATCCTGGCAGACATCGGGGTGATCGCCTCGGCGCCAAGGCGATTGTTGGCCTCGGGGTGCGGGGACCTCGTGTCAAAGCTGACCGCTGTCAAGGATTGGCAGCTTGCCCACCGGGTCAACGACGAGTACTACGGAAGCTACGCGGCCAATCTCGCCCTGATGAGCGCGCAGGTCGTCCTCGACGGCTCGAAGAAGATAGGGCGGTTCGGCAAGGAGAGCGTGAGGGACCTGGTGGAGGCCCTGATCAGCACAGGCGTGGCGGCGGGGATCGCTGGGAGCTCGAGGCCCTGCAGCGGCTCCGAGCACCTCTTCAGCCACTACCTAGACATACTCGCGCCCGACGCGGGGCTTCACGGCGAGAAGTGCGGCCTTGGGACGATCATGATGGCTAAGCTGCACGGGATCGATTGGAAGTCTGTCCGCAGGGCCCTGAGCAATGTCGGGGCGCCTGTGACGGCCTCAGAGATGGGAGCGGAGGACTCGGAGGTGGTCGAATCCCTGGTGAAGGCGAGCTCCATCAGGCCCGACCGCTATACGATCCTTTCGAAGAAGAGGCTGAACAAGAAGGCGGCTACGGAGCTTGCCCAGTCTGTAGGGGTAATCTAAGCCGTCTGGACGGGGGCGGCCCTGCGCTTCCTCGGCTTCGGCGCGTCTGGCGGCGTTTCTGCCTTGGGCTGCTCTTCTTTCTTGGGCACGGCCTTCTCGTTCACGAACTTCTCAGCGAAGGTCAGGGCGGAGACTTCGGGCACGAACTTGAAAACGTCGCTGGAGATGCCGCGCTTGATTATCTGGAGGCCTTCGACCAGGAACAGGTCCTCAGGAATCGAGACGGCAAGCTCTCCGTTGGTAAGCGTGAAGGTCACCTTGGCCCCCTCGCCTGCGAACCTTCTGTCGACGAGGGCCCTGATTTTGTCTTCGTTCGAGCCGAGCTGGCTGAGGACTTCGAAGTCGTATACTATCGACTTCCCTGCGAGCCTATGGTTGAAGTCCACCTGGGCGCGACCGGAACCGATGAATCTGACGATGCCGAACCTGTTGTCCACTTCGACCGAGTCTCCGACCTCGAGCTCGTGCTCCCTCTCTCCGAACTTCCTGAGCGGGACCATCCTGGTCTGGGTCGGGTCTCTCTGTCCGAAGGCCTTTTCGGGCGAAAGCTCGACCTCCTTTTTCTCCCCGACTCCCATTTTCTTGATTTCGTCGTCCAGCCCTGACAGCAGCCAACCTTCGCCCACGGCAACGAGGCGCGGCTCGTACTTCTTTGTCGCGTCGTAGATGTTGAGCTTCTTAGCTTCGTCCTCGGTCGTGGTCTCGATGGCTTCGCCGGTGTCCTTCACCCTCGCGGTGTAGTTGGCGAAGATCAGCGTTCCCTTCTCAAGCGTCATAGGATTCGACCAGCCACCCGCTTGGGTTTATAGCCTTTAGGCGCTTTTCTGAATTGAAAGCGTTTCGCCTATGGCGTCGAGGGTCCTGGAGACGAACTCCTCGTTGACCTGCCCCATGCATCCCACCCTGAAGACCTTCCCCGCGAACGGCCCGAAGCCGCCGGCGATCACGATGCCTTTGTCCTTCGAGAGCGTCCTCCTGAAGTTCGCGTCCTCGACTCCGGGAGGGTAGTACGAAGCGACCACTGTCTTGGACCTGACCTCGCGGTCTGCCACCGGGCTCAGGCCTATGCCTGCAAGGCCCTCGTAGAGCATCGCTGACATCCTGTCGTGCCTCGCCACCCTCTTCGCGAGGCCCTCCTCGAGCAGCTCCTTCATGGCTTCATCGAGGGCGTACATCAGAGGCAGGGCTGGGGTGAAAGGCGTCTCTCCCCTGGGGATCGAGTACCCCCCTAGGCTGGAGATGGCGTCGATGACCGAGAACGCTCCGTGGTCAGAGGCGAGCCTGGTCGCTTCTCTGACATAGGGCGCAGCCACCCCCGTGCTCGTCTCGTTGTGGACGAGGAAGAGCACCTTGAACTTCCCGGCTTTCTCTGCCGCGGCCTTGAGCTCGTCAAAGGACGGGACCTTGCCAGAGTCTGACTTCACCCGGATGGAGGTGCCTCCCGCCATCTCCACGGTCTCTGCAAGCCTGCTGCTGAACTCGCCGAAGACAGGGACTAGAGCGACGTCGCCGGGCCTGATGAGGTTCCACACTGCGGCCTCGACGCCCCCTGTTCCAGAAGATGAGAAGATTACCACGTCGCCCTTCGTCTGGAAAAGGTGCCTCGTCTTCTCCAGGACGCCGCCGTAGAGCTCTCGGAATTCGTCGCCTCGGTGGTTGATTATTGGTCCGAGCATCGCTTTCATGACCCTCTCGGAGACGTTGGTGGGTCCGGGGAGCATGATGAGCTTCTGGACTTTGTCCATTGGAAGCACCTACAGGTCCTTCCTCATCAGGGCCCTGACCCTCTGGACACCGCCGAACTGGCGGACGAGCTCGGCGACCTGAGGGGGCACCAGGCTCTCCCAGTCTTTCCTTTCGAGGATCCTGTCCCTGACGTTTGTCGCTGAGTACTTCTTCCTGTCGTGATACGGCACTGCCTTGACCTCTATCCCCTCCTCCTTGAAGAGCAAGAAAGTAAGCGCGTCGTTTGTGAAGACGACGTCGAACTTCGGCACCATAGACTCCACGGCCGAGACCCAGAGGGAGTGGGAGTCGGCGTCCGCTATGGGTATGGCACTCCAGCTCGCTGGGTCCACCCCGTTCCCGTCGATGGCGCTCTTGACCATCGCGATCCTTTCCGATGCGGTGAACGGATTGTCCCTCTCGTGGCTTCGCTGGGCGCTCCCGACCACGACGTAGAGGTACTGCACCCTCCCCAGGGCATACTTGACTGCCGAGAGGTGTCCGAGATGAAAAGGCTGGAACCGGCCCACTAGAAGACCGACCCGCATTTCCGTTTCGTTTCAAGCGACCCGGCGAGGTCTATTTAAGAGAACTTTCATGCAAGCCTGACTTTACTCGGCACCGTTGAGTTCAGACGAGTTCTCAGGTCTGAGGGCCGCAGAGGCCCGAAAGCGTCGATCCTCCGATGATGTTGTTCCTGCAAACGTCGTCCACATAGGTGTTGGCGGTCAGGCCGGTCCCTGACCCCGACGAGTCGTCTGCGAAGCCGTACCTGGAGTTTACGTTCGCCTCATTGCGTTCCATGAGGTTGAGGATCGAAGTGTTGCCCATGAAGAATCCGTGGACGAGGCTTCCCTTGGCCAGGTTCTCGATCATCGTGTTTTTTGACGCCCCCTGCAAATAGAACCCTGTGTTGTCTTCCACCGCCCGGTTCGAAGTCAAAGTAAGGTTCGATGACGACTGTATGAAGAACCCGTAGCCATTGTTCGCATTCGCCGCGTTCCCAATCAGAGTCTGGAAGGAGGACCTGGCGATGAGGAACCCGTGCCCGTTGTTGCCACTGCCCACGTTGGACCTCAGCTCGTTGTTGGTCGAGGAGGCGATGTAGAACCCATGATAATCGTTCCCCTTCGCGAAGTTCCTGTCCAGGGTGTTGCCGGAGGAGCTCCCGAGTACGATGCCCGCCCCGTTGTTGTCCAGGGCCGCGTTGCGCGTCAGGACGTTGTTGGCTGAAGTGAAGAGGAGTAGGCCGTCGCCGTTCCCCACGGCCACGTTCCCCCTGAGCATGTTGTTGGCGGATCCGACGAAATAGAATCCGAACCTGTTATCCAGAGCCTTGTCCAGCCTGATGGTGCCGGCGGAGAAGGCCTGGAAGTAGTACCCGTACCTGTTACCCTTGGCCGTGTTCCTCTGAATGAGGTCGTTTACTGAACTGACGATTCTAAACCCGAGGTCGAAACCCTGCACCCTGCAGTTCTTGATAATCACGCCGAAGACCTCCACCGCCCTGATCCCGACCGTTCCCGAGGTGCCGGCTCCCGTGATCTTGTGGCCGCGGCAATCAAGGGTTATCCCAGATGTGACGATGTCGAGCGCGGCCTCGCCGCTGGCAAGGCCAGTGCACGGGCCTATGTTGGCGTCCAGGATTAACGTTGCCGTGACTTCCGTCCCGCAGGTGATGCTGACGGCCACAGACACCGGCATTGGCGCTGCAATGAGAGGAATCAGAAGCGAGAATGCTAGAGCAGGACAGACCAACGCAAGCCTCCCGGCCTTCATTCTTCGGGCTCGTCGAGCCGGCCGGCGTTCTTAAGCCTTGAACCCTCTAATGCGAAGAGGCCGGCGCCTCAACTCACCGCAGCCTCAGAACTGTGGACTTCCGAGCCCCGACGGACTCGACCCGCCCGCGCCATTGCCCTGACACTCGTCCAAGAAGTACGTGTTGTCTGTCCCCAGAGTGCCCGCCCCAGAAGTGTAGTCGGCGTAGCCGTACATGGTGTTGACGTCGGCCGTGTTCCCGCTCACGACGTTGCCGCTGGAGAAGGACCCGAGAACGAAGCCGATGCCGTTTCGGTTGGCGAGGTTCGTCTTCACCATGTTGCCCGTCGAGCCCCAGAGGGCGAACCCTGCGTACCCGTTGTTCCTGGCCACGTTCCTCTGGAGGAAGTTGCTGGCCGAATTCTGGATTTCAAAGCCGCTGTAGTTGTTGTTCTGACCGCTGTTCCTCAGGATGGTGTTGGAGTTCGAGAGCCAGAGCCAGAACCCGTTGTAGTTGCTCCTGGCCGCGTTCCCCTTTATGGTGTTGCCCGACGAGGAACCGAACCAAAAGCCCAGCCCGTTGTTGCGGGCGACGTTCTCTCTTACCGTGCTGTTAGATGTAGTGTCAAGTTGAAAGCCGATGTAGCCGTTGTTCCTAGCCGTGTTGCCCTTGAGGGTGATGAACGACGAGATCGAGATCACGAACCCGTTATAGTTGTTCCTAGCGGCGTTGCTCTTCAGCGTGGTGTAACTCGTGAACACGAGCTGGAACCCCAGTAGTGCGTTGCCCTTCGCCGTGTTGCTCTTGAGGGTGATGTTGGAACAAAGGTAGATCATGAACCCGTTGTAGTTGTTCCTCGCCGAATTTCCCTTCAGGTTGCTGTACGTCGTGCTCGTCAGGTTGAACCCGACGAGGTTGTTCGTCGAAGTGATTCCTTTCAGCGTGCTGTTCGTCGAGTGGCTGAGCACAACGCCTTCGGAGAACCCGGTGATCAGGCAGTTCTTGACGCTGACCTTCGAGACCCCGGTCGCGTTGACCCCGGTCCCAACCCCGGAGCCCCTGACAGCGTGGCCTTTGCAGTCGAACACGACCTCGTTCGAAACGATCGTGATCCCGTTCCCGCCGCACGGGCCAACGTCCCCGTGAAGGCTGACCGAGGTGGCAATGGAACTTCCGCAGGCGGGGTCGACCGCGCTCCAGGCGCCGGGAGAAAGGCCCATGGCAAGAGACGCGGCCAGTATCAGAAGAACCGAGGCGGCCCCGGAGATGCTCTTCCCCTCTCCCATGTTCTCAATTGTTTCGCCTCTTCGAGCTATATATCGATTGTAGGCTCAACCACCTCCGCTTCTCAACGGCGGGCCTGCATCGCGCCTCCCACACCTCTTAATCACGCCCCATTCTCACCGGCCGCCGTGGAGTTCCTCGAGGTCGATGGGTCGCGGGGGGAGGGCTGGGGGCAGATACTGAGGACTGCCATCGCGTTCTCGGTGATCATGAACAAGAAGGTGCGCGTCTCCAATGTGAGGGCGGGGCGAGAGGTTCCCGGCCTGAAGAGGCAGCACGTGTCTGCCCTCAGGACACTCTCCCAGGTCTTCGACAGCGAGCTCAGGGGCGCGACAGAGGGGTCATCCGAGGTGAGCTTCGCACCAGGCTCGGCCAGAGTGACTTCTTTGGTTGTCGACATGGGAACGGCCGCGAGCATCACCCTGGTACTCCAGGCGGTCATACCCGCGGTCTCACTGAGCAGAAAGGGGCTGCGCCTGGAGATTATCGGAGGAACGGACGTGCCATGGAGCCCAACCTTCGACTACTTCGATTCAGTAGCCAGGGGGGCCTACGCCGCGGCCGGCATCTTGTTCGACGCCAAAGCGAAGAAGCGCGGCTACTATCCCAGGGGAGGCGGGCGTGCCGTCGTGGCCATAGAGTCCAGCGAAGGGGTGAAGCCCCTCGACCTTGTTGCCTCCCCCAGAATCAAGGAGGTGAACGTAGCATCTCGTTGCGGGTCTCTCCCCAGAGGCGTTGCAGAGAGGCAGATGACAGCTGCAGCCTCCGTCCTCGAAAGGGGGGGCCTGTTCGTAAAGTCCAAGGAGGTCTCAGAGGAGGACTCGGAGTCCCCAGGTTCCTCGATCGCCATCCATGCTGTAAGCCCTGGCGCCTTCGTCGGGGCCGACGGGCTCGGGGCCCGTGGAAAGCCGGCCGAAACCGTAGGAGAGGAGGCAGCCTCAAAGTTCCTTGCCTCCATGAGGTCGGGAGGCTGCCTCGACCCTAACGTCGCCGACATGGTCGTCCCGCTGCTCTCGCTGGCCAAGGGCCCTTCCAGGGTGCGAGTCGAGATTGTCACCCCTCACCTGGAGTCCGGGCTGGAGCTAGCTAAGGTCTTCACGGGGTGCGGGTACAGTGTCCTTGAGGAGGGCTTCTCATCGGTCGTCACGGTCAAACCAAGGGGTCGGTAGGGCGGTTGCGCAGAACTGAGCGCAAGACACTCAGGCTCGTCGCGGGCTCACTCACCCTCTTTTTCATCGTCCTCTCGACCGTGTTCGCGGCCCTGGCTCTGGCCACGGTAGCCATCAAACCGCAGAACATTCAATCGTGCGCGGGGAACAGCGAATGCCTCGCCCGGGCCCTCTCCGAGTGGGCATCATACGGGCAGTCGGAAGCTCTTCGCGGGCTCTACACCAACGCTTCAGTCCTGTCCATCTTCTGCCTCTTCGTAGCCCTGGTCGTGACGGTCGGGCCGCGTTGGCAGGTGTCCTTTGTCGTCTTGGGCCTGGTCGCAGCCCTGCTCGCTGCCTACGAATTTGCAATCGGCAGGGAGATCGTGTTCAGACCTTCCTGGTTCGAAAGGACGGGGCTCGAAATCGTCGAGGCACTGCTTGTCTCCGGCGCGGTGCTGGCTCTCTGGCGTCTCAGCGGGAAGTTCCGCGACCCATCGCTCAGCGTGCCCGGCTGGATCGCAAGGGCGTCGTTGACGATCGGCCTCGGTTCTCTTGGCCTATGGTTCCTCTATTCGATGGTGATGTTGGTCATACCTTTCGCTGTCAGAGACGTTGCCTACGCCTGGAGTCCCAGTCTCCTAGATTGGGCGAACGTATTCAACGTCTTCTACTACGGCGACAGGTATGGCCTCGGGTTCGGTAGCGTATCAGCCGCCTTCTTTGTCGTTGGGTTTCTCGGGGTCGTGGTGGCTGGCCTCCACAGCCTCCCCGTGATGGCGGCGGCGAGGCGAGGGGTCATCGTCTGCTCCTTCCTTTCCTTCGTGTTCTTCCTTTCAATCCTGGCGTTCGACACCAAGGAGATCAACTTGCAAATCATCAACCCCCTCAGGCCCTATGTCCTGGCCGGCGTCCCCGTCGTGAACAACGTCCTGGGGCTGTCAGTCTCGGGTCTTGTGATCCTTCTTGGGAGGACCAAGAGGAACCACAAACGAAGATAACAGAGGTCTGGCAAGTCCAGCCCAGCCGCCCGCCGCAACACAATGTCTAAAAAGGCGCGACTTGTCGCTCGGCTTGAAGTCCGATGTCCTACGAAGCGTATCTACCCGGCGCCACCGCAGTCGGCATCGCCTACAAGGACGGAGTCGTCCTAGGCGCGGAGAGGAGGATCACACTGGGAAGCTTCGTCAGGAGCAAGTCAGGCAGGAAGGTCTTCAAAGTGACCGACAACGTAGGCGCAGTCTGCGCGGGGATGGTCGCAGACATGCAGAATCTAGTGAAGGAGGTCGCAGTCTACTCCAAACTCAAGGAGCTAGAGTCGAGGAAGTCACTAAAGCCCAACTCGGTGGCAAAGCTGATGTCCACTCTCATGTTTCAGAACAGGTACGCCCCGCTGTTGACCCAGGTCATCATAGGCGGCGTGGGCTCGAAGCCCATCGTCTACGTCCTGGACCCGCTCGGCAGCGTCATCTCAGACCAATATGCCACCGTGGGCACAGGCGAAGAGACGGCAATCGGGGTCGTCGAGGCAGGCTACAGCCCCAACATGGCCCAGAAGGACGCCCGCGACCTGCTGGTCTCGGCCATCAGGGCGGCCGTCGCCAGAGACGCCATGAGCGGCAACGGGATCGACATCCTATCCGTGGACCGGACCGGCATCAGAGAGGAAGCGCTGAACCTCTAGCTGGCTCAGGAATTGTGGGCTTACAAAGACGTCAAGGTCCACTGGCTTGGGCATGATTCATTCGTTCTTCAGGGCTCCAAGGTCGTCGTCATCGACCCCTTCAAGGCCAAGGGCAACTACAAGGCCGACGTCCTCCTGATCTCCCACGAGCACAGCGACCATTTGAGCGACGATGACATCGCCAGGCTCACCAGCCCCTCCTCGACTGTAATCGCCCCGAGAATCTGCGAGAAGCCCCTCTCCAAGTTCCCGCTGGAAAAGAAGTTCGTCGAGCCGGGGTCCAGGTCCGAGGTGAAGGGGGTCTTCATCGAAGCCGTCCCCGCGTACAACCTGAACAAGTACAGGGAGCCGGGCATGGTCTTCCACCCGAGGGCTGACGGCAGGGTCGGCTATGTCGTGACCCTCGACGGGGTGAGGTTCTACCACTCGGGCGACAGTGATGCGACCCCTGAGATGAAGGCCCTTGACGTTGACGTAGCCTTCCTGCCCGTGTCCGGGACCTACGTCATGACCGCGGAGGAGGCGGCGGACGCAGCCAAGGCGATGAAAGCCAAGGTGGTCATACCCATGCACTACGGGAGGATAGTTGGGTCGGTCGCAGACGCCGAGAGGTTCAAACGACTGGTCGGAGGCACGACCCGGGTCGAAATTCTCGAAGAGGAGTAGCCCTACTCAGGGACGCTGTCTGACCTGATCTTCCCGTTGTCGAGCTTGACGAAGAGAAACCTGTTGTCTGCGAAGACGAGGGTCAGCTCGTTCTCCTTCTCCTCCACAGTCAGGAGGGCCTTGCCCACAATTCCGTCGAACTTTGCCATGCGCCTCGGGCTGCGAATCTCCTTCGTATTTCTGTCTTGCCGGTCAATCGGGGAGGTAGGAGGTGATCCTGTCAGTCCGAGCCATCCCCCTCGGCTTGCCGACAGGGACCCCGGTCGAGGACTTCACCATCTCCCTGATCACTTCGTCAAGGCTCGCGCTCCGTCTTTGCGCCTTCAACAACTTTAGCACCTCGTGCGTGTCATCGTGCACCCTCACTGTCTTCGCCAACTTCAGATGCGCCAGGCTCTGCCCGTATTTAGGCTAGGACTGTTTTGACTCGGTATCGTCGCGAGATCATCATCTGCCCATGGAGCTAACCCGGGCTATGACTGGGACGGCGTTCACCTCATCGTCGGGCACTCGCCGGGCGCCTCCGATTTAGGCTTTATTCGCTCGCGACCGACCTCCTGCCGTGGGTTTCCTAGACGCTATCAGGATTATCGACGCCACCCGCCTACTCCCCGGAGGCTTCTGCACCATGCTCTTGTCCGACATGGGCGCCGAGGTCGTGAAGGTCGAGCAGCCCGGAATCGGGGACTACATGCGGGCCACGCCCCCCACAAAGGACGGCAGGAGCCCGGCGCACGCCACGGTCAACCGCAACAAGCTGAGCATCGGGATAGACCTGAAGTCGAAGGAGGGCAAGGAGGTCCTGCGGCGCCTGCTCAGGGGGGCGGACGTCTTCATCGAGGGGTTCAGGCCCGGCGTCATGAGCAAGCTCGGCTTCTCCTTTGACCAGGTCCGCAAGGTCAACCCCGGGATCGTCTACTGTTCAATCTCCGCCTACGGCCAGCGCAGCAAACTCAGCTCGATGCCCGGGCACGACATCAACTTCCAGTCCATGGCTGGGACCCTGGGCTATTCTCCCAGCACAGAGGTCCCCCTTCTGCAGCTCGGCGACATGGCCTCGGGGATGTACGCCGCCCTGGGGATTCTGGGGGCCCTGGCGGGGCGCAAGAGGCCGGTCTACATCGATGTGCCCATAGTAGGGTCGCTCCTCTCGCTGATGGTCATCCCCGCCTCAGCCTACATCGCAACGGGAAGGCCCCCGGCCAGGGGCCAGAGCCTAATCTTTGGCTCGACGCCCTACTACAACCTCTACCAGACCTCTGACGGAAAGCACGTCGCTGTCGCGGCGATCGAGGAGCCCTTCTGGCGCAACCTGGTCATCGCCCTCGGCGCCCCAGAGCTCGAGGACAAGAGGTTCGGCACCCCGAAGGAGAGGCGCGAGGTGACGAAGAGGCTCAGGGAAATCTTCGCGACTCGCGCGAGGGACGAGTGGGGGGCGCTGCTGATGAGCAGGGACACCTGCGTGACCCCGGTCTTGACCGTGGAAGAGGCTCTCACGAGCGACTGGGCAGATAGGGCGTCGGCCCTGGTCAAGGTCGCGAAGGGAGAAAAGGCCCTCAACGGCCCCCTCGTGTCAAGGCCCCGGATGCGCAGGAGGCCGTTCTCAAGGGCTCCTTCCCTGGGCGAGGACACCGAAGAGCTTATGACAAAACTCGGCTATTCAAGAAGCGCAATATCCAAGCTGAAAGGCAACGGAACCATCCAATAGGCAGAGGTTGTCCAATGGCGGACAGGCTGTGCACCTGAATCTGGTGGAGTTACCGCCCCGGAAGACTGGACAAAGGTTATCTCCACTTGGAATGGCGGTCGGCACTAGGCGGCATGCCAGAATTTCCGGAGATACGACTGACCCAGGAACACGCGGACCTGAAGAAGTGGGCTCGGGACTTTGCGAACAGGGAGGTCCTCCCCCTCGCCGAGAAGATCGACAGGTCCGACGAGTACCCCTTTGCTCTGGAGAAGAAGATGGGAGAGTATGGGCTCCTCGGGATCTCGGTCCCCAAGGAATACGGCGGCCTGGGCATGGACCTGACCGGGGCCGTCATTGTCGGGGAGGAGATCGCCCGGGCCAGCCTCTCGGCGAGCTTCATCATGGGCGTCCAGAACGGGCTCGCAGGGAGCGCATTGTCGCTGTACGGGTCAGACGACCAGAAGTCGAAGTACCTCCCGGGACTCGTCAAAGGCGACATCATAGGCGCCTACGGCCTCACCGAGCCCGGCGCCGGCTCGGACGCAGCGGGGATCTCGACCAAGGCGGAGAAGCAGGGGGACTCCTACGTCATCAACGGTTCCAAGATATTCATCACCAAGGGAGCAGTCGCCGACCTGCTCGTCTTCTTCGCGAGGACGGGGACAGCGGAGGACGGGGCCGCGGGCATAAGCGCGTTCGTGGTCGAGAAGGGGACGCCCGGTTTCAGGGTCGGCCAGAAGCTCGAAGTAATGGGAGCGAGGGGGACGGCCACAGCCGAGCTCGTCTTCGAGAACTGCAGGATACCCGCCGAGAACCTGGTCGGGCACGAGGGGGACGGGTTCCTCATCGCCATGGTCATCCTGGGCAAGTCCAGGATCGGTGCGGCAGCCGCTGCAGTCGGAATCGCAGAGGCCGCGCTCGACCAGTCCCTCGACTACGCGGTGAAGCGGAAGATCTTCGGCAGGCCTCTCTCCAAACAAGGGGTGATCAGGTTCATGCTCGCCGACATGGCCACGAGGACCAAGGCGGCAAAGCTCCTCACCTACCATGCCGCGACCCTCCACGACAGCGGGGAGGAGTTCATGAAGGAAGCGGCCATGGCGAAATACTTCGCCAGCGAGACAGCGGTATGGGTCGCGGAGAGGGCGATACAGATCCATGGAGGCTACGGGGTCAGCAGGGCCCTCCCTCTCGAAAGATACATGCGCGACGCGAAGATACTTGATATAGTTGAAGGGACTTCTGAGGTCCAGAGATGGATCCTCTCAAAGGAACTTCTAGACGGCGAGTGAGGTCCCCATGACCCGGGTCGCCATCGTCGGGGTCGGCCATTCTAGGTTCGGCAAAAGGACCGACGTCAACGTCGCTGAGCTCGCCTTCGAATCGATCAAGGGCGC
>JACQFO010000034.1 GCA_016200025.1 Nitrososphaerota archaeon | reverse complement strand
TTGCGTCCTCAACCAGGAGCCTCTTGCCGCACTGGGGGCACTTGTCCGAAACTTGAAGAGCAGACGTCCTAGGATGGTTCAATATCTAACACTCTACAACAATGAGTTGTGGACAGTAGATATAAACCTAGTAGTAGTTTAAGACTTAGTAGGTTGCGCTGGGTTTACCGTCCCGCATGAGAGGCTATCCGTTGGCGGCTTTCCGTGCGAGCTGCGTCCCGCAGACAGGGCAGACAGTGAGCTTGGGGTTGGTGTAGTCCCTTCCGCAGCCCCTGCAGTGGATCTTCCAGGTGATGTTCTTCCATTCTCCTCCTTTCATCGACGTCTGGGCGAGGGGGATGGAGAGGACCTCCGCGACGTTCCGCACGGCGAAGTCGTCGGTGACGAGGTTCGCCCCTCCCGAGGACTGCGAAAGGTCGAGGGCGAGTGCCAGGAGCGACACGTCGGTCTGGGAGAGTGCGCCGATGTCTCCGGTCTTGGAAGCCGTCGTCTTCACCCTGGCAAGGGATTCCTGCGAAGGCTCCGTGACCTGGACCCTGGAGTGGATGAGGGAGGAGCCCACGTTGTGGTGCTTGACCTCTTCGAGGACCATGTAGGTGGTGAAGTAGCGGCCGCTCCCCTGATAGGGGATGCCGGCGTAGAACGCCGTTGAGTCTAGTACGTATGCAGGGTCAGACAAGAATTGGGACCATCAATCACTCAGGTCAGAGTTAGAACCGGGGGGCGGCGTGTTTGCTCTCTGTCATCGATTGTTCTGTGCGTGTGGGTGTGATGGTGGGACGTTTATTTAGTTTACACAAAAGAGGCAGGGGCAGTTAGTCTTGAGCAGGCCAGCGGACCTAGGCAGCGTCAAGGAAGGCAGCTACATAATCCTGGACGGAGAGCCCTGCAAGGTCGTCAGCCGAGAGCACTTCAAGCCCGGGAAGCACGGCAGCGCGAAGGTCAGGCTCGTCGCGATTTCGATATTCACGGGCTCGAAGAAAAGCTACGTCTCACCCGCAGAGTCGAGGGTCGACATACCTATGATCGACAAAAGGTCCGGCCAGATCACTTCGGTGACCCCCACCTCGATCCAGCTGATGGACATGGAGACCTTCGAGGTCTTCGAGACCCCGAATCCGTCCGCTGAAGAGCTGGCCGAGCTGACTGGGAACCTGGTCCCAGGCACGGAGGTCGAGTACTGGCAGATGATGGGCCGGAACAAAATCATGAGGATAAAGGGCGGAAGCTGAGCCCGACCAAGTACCTGACCATTTCGCCGAGTGAGTTACGCGTCGGGTTCTAACTGGGCAAGCCCACCGTAGCGACAGTGGCGAAGGTCGAGATGTCGCTGACCATCACTTCGCTCTGGGAGACAGTGTAGAGGTAGTCGCCGATGACGACGCTCCTGTCTACGACTAGGTTGCTGTCGGGCGAGTCGCCGTAGTTCTGTCCGGGCGGGTACTGAGAGACCCTGCCGAGGACCGTGAACCCATCGGGCGTCACCTTGATGACATACACTCCCTGCCAGACGGGGTCGCCGTAGGGCGGAGGACTCTCCGGTCCGTAGGACTGGTTTCCGCTGACCTTCGCGAGGAAGATGGGCATGACGGTGATGTTTCTCGAGGAGTCGAATGTGAAAGCGAGGTGGTCGGTGAGCACCGGCGACTCTGTTCCGCGGTCGCCGATCAAGAGCTTCGAGACTTGAGTCGACGTCCCGTTGTCGAAGACTCTGAAGAGCGACAGCTTCACCCCGAGATACCAGGCGAAGTTGCCAGTCGAGGCTGGGACGGCGTCCTTGCCGACACCGATGAGGTATCCGCCGGGCAGAGGATGGAGGTAGTCCGAGTAGCCGCTCACCTTGAGCTCGCTGAGGATGACAGGGTGCGCGACATCCTTGAAGGAAATCGCGAAGAGAGGGTCGATCTGCTGGAAAGTGACGACGTAGCCCATGGCGCCCACGAAGCGGACTGCATAGATGTTCTCGCCCGGCGCGATGTTCCTGAGGGCTGACACCTGGGTCATGTTTCGACTCAGGACATAGAGGTCGTTGCTGCGGGTGAAGAAGCCGCCCACGTCGGCGAATCGGCCGGTCGCCACTCGGAAGTAGTCACCGTATTCGTCCAGGGAGAACTGGTTGAGGACCGTCCCGGGGACCGCACCGGCGGCCTTGACTACGACTGTGCCGTTCGAGTAGGAGGCGCGGATAATCGTGCTGTTCTGGCCGTTCTGCACGTCGGAGGTAGAGACGGCCCCTCCCGTGTAGATGTCTCCAGGGATGTTGTCGGCGTAGAACTCCTGGTAGTTGGTGTAGACCACGTAGATGTTCGAGGTCGACACGTAGATTGTTGACGACGGCCCCGTGAGGACCGAGAGGGTCGCGGTCTTGCCGGTGGACATGTTCATGCTGACGATCATCGTGTAGTAGCTGATCTGGACCCTGTTCGGAGTGTAGTAGACCGAGTTGGGCGGGAGGGTCGCCTTCGTGTCGTTCTCGATTATGCCCGGGAGGACGCCAGCGGAATTGCCGTTGTTGTCGAACTTGTAAGAGGGCTGCTGGACTACTGCGTAGAGGTAGCCCTGAGCGAGGCGGGCGGCTACATAGTTCCCGAAGACGCTCATGTTTTCGATCAGCCTGGGTGAGCTCAAGTCCGTGACGTTGTAGAGGAGAAGCTCGATTTCTCCGGTGCCGTACCAGTAGCCGGAGTAGTGCTGGTTGATCACCAGCAGCCGGTCCTGGGAGACCTCTATCCCGATGACGCTGCCCTGGAAGGAGATGCTGGAGAGCTTCGCTGCGGAGCTCGGGGGATAGGCGTCCATGATGGTAACCGTCTTCCCGTTGGAGATGAACAGATGCGTGCCGTCGGTCTTGACTTTGTCTGGCTCGTCGACCCCCTGGACCTGGACGTTGGTCCCAGTGAAAGACACCGTCGAAGAGACAGCCAAGGTCGCCGTGCCCGCCATGGCGTTGTCGTTGACCAAGACCGCGGGCCCCCAGACTGGACCGCCGAACCAGGTCCCGCGCCTGCTGTAGTCCTGGGCGCTCTTAGCGTTCGCCGCGACGTAGTCCTGGAGCTGTGAGTAGCTCTGGAATGTCCCCAAACCCTGAGGCACGGCCTCTGGACTCGCGAGGGTCACGGTTGCCGTTGAGAGTGAAACCACGGCGACCCAGGCCGCCATCGTCATAAGGGCCACCACGAAGAGTGCCGCTTGCTTGCGCCCAAAGGCGTCCCCATATGCAGGCTGCATGAATGCAGGATGGAAGGCTGGGGGATTAAAGGCCAGGGCACAGAACGTCCTGTTCTGGGTCAGCGAACGTCGCACCGGGCTTGCTCGGACGGCAGAAGTCAGAGCGCTCTATCTGTGGTTTGGCTCTTCATCGACAGGCTCAGACGGCTCTTCCCGAAATACCCTTCATCTAGAGCGGTCTGTGAATCGTCGTTCGCGATTTAGGTCTTCTGTCAGGCCTTGTTGGCGAGCCCCGCCTTCGATATCCTGAGCCAGCCCGAGTCTCCCCTCCAGTCCCGCTTCGACTCCTCGACCACGACTTTCTGCTTGAAGAGGGGGCAGTCGAGGACGAAGGTCTCCCCCTCCCCGCCCTCGAGGCCCACGTTGAACCTGTACTTCCTCCCCAGGGAGACGAGTTCGTCGATGGCCCTTTCATCGATGACCCGACCGAGCCACTTTTCATCGAGGCCCAGCGCCGACACTCCGACGAGCATGGCGACGAAGCCCTCCTTGACCAGGCGCCTGAGGTGGGCCTCCGGGTCGACCCCCCAAAGGGGCGAAAGGCAGCGGAGTCCGAGGTCGCCGCAGATTCTCTCTACGCGGCTCTTCTGGTAGACGCTAGCCAGGGCCCCGGTGCACACCGCATCGAGTTGGTACGCCTGCTTGGCCCTGGAGACGGCGCGCCGCAGGTCGGCGAGCTCCTCCTCCTTCACCCCTGCGGTCTCGTCGGTCAGCTGCGGGAGGCCCATCGACTTGGCTTGAAGCTTGGTCCACTCGAGGTCGGGGTAGTGGAACATGTAGGAAGAATCGGAGCGCGGGAACATGGTGATCAGGCAGGCGAGGTCGTCGCTCTTCGAGGTCAGCCATGCGGAGTAGGTGGAGTCCTTGCCTCCTGAGAAGAGGGCACCCACTCTCGTATCAATCGCCTCGCTTGGCGGTTCTCTCTAAGATAATAAATACGCGAGGCCCTCGCAAATTTCGAATGCTGGACTCACTGAGAGAGGGCCTGCAGGCCGCAGTCAAGAAGCTCGTGGGAGCCAACGCAGTGGACGAGAAGTCCGTGAAGGAGTTCGTCCGCGACCTTCAGAGGGCCCTGATACAGTCGGACGTCAACGTCAAGATGGCCCTCGAGGTCACTGAGAGGGTCCAGAAGAGGGCCCTGGAAGAGAAACCCCCTGCGGGCGTGACGAAGAAGGACCAGGTAGTCTCGGTCCTCTACGAGGAGCTGGCCCGCCTGCTAGGAGGAGAGGGAGTCCTCCAGCTGGACAAAGCCAGAACCAACGTGGTGGTGATGCTCGGGGTGCAGGGCTCGGGCAAGACGACGACTACGGCGAAGCTGGCCAGGTTCTACACGAAGCGGGGCTTCAAGGTCGGGGTCGTGGCCGCGGACACCTTCAGGCCCGGGGCCGTGGCGCAATTGCGGACACTGGCCACCGCGTCGGGGGCCGAGGTCTTCAGCGACGAGAGGGAGAAGGACTCGGTGAAGGTTGCGAAGGAAGGAAGGAAGACGTTCGAGGGCACGAAGAACCTGGTGATAATAGATACCGCGGGGAGGCACAAGGAGGAGAAGGGGCTGCTGAAGGAGATGAAGGAAGTGGTGGTCGTGGTGAAGCCCGACGCCACCCTGCTGGTCATCGATGGGACCATCGGGCAGCAGTGCTACAGCCAAGCCTCGGCTTTCCACCAGGCCGCCCCCGTCGGGGGGATCGTAGTGACCAAGCTCGACGGGGCGGCGAAGGGAGGAGGGGCGCTGGCAGCCTCGGCAGCCACGGGCGCTAAAGTCTACTTCATCGGGACCGGGGAGAGAATCGACGACCTCGAGGACTTCGCGCCCACGAGGTTCGTTGGGAGGCTCCTGGGCATGGGCGACCTGAAGGCCCTGATGGAGATGGTGAAGCAGGCGGACGTGGAGGTCGACGAGAAGAGGGTGCAGAGGATGATGTCTGGGAAGCTGACCATGGACGACCTGATGTACCAATTCGACCAGATGAAGAAGTTCGGCTCCCTCAAGAAGGTCCTCGAGCACATCCCCGGGTTCTCGGGAGCGGTCAACCCCCAGGACCTAGACAAGGCCGAGGACAGGGTCAAGGTCTACAGGTCGATCATCCAGTCGATGACCGGAGAAGAGAAGATGGACCCCGACGGCATCAACTCTTCGAGGCTGAAGAGGATCGCGAAGGGGTCGGGCAGGGGCGAGAAGGACGTCCGGGAGCTGCTGTCGAGGTACAAACAGATGAAGTCGCTGGTCAAGACGAGCAAGGGCCGCGAACTCAGGCAGATGATGCGGCGGATTGGTGACCAGTAGTCTGCCCGCGGCCGTGCATGGATACAAGCTCTGCCAGCAGTGCACGGTGCGCCAGGGGGGGGAGCCAGGGGACTTTGAGGTGGTCAGCGGAGACTCGTGCTTCGTCTGTAGGGGCCTGATGGACCGAGTGCCTTCCATGGCGAAGGAAGCCCTCCGCAGGGTCCGGAGGTACGACTACAGTACCTTCTCGGTTGGTGTCTCCCTGCCCGAAGGCGTCCAGGAGAGGGAGGACGAATTGAGGTCCGAGCTGAAGCTGAAGGGGAGCGAGACGATTAGGACCCAGGCGGCGAAGGCGGTCGCAGTTCTGATGTCGGCGGCGACCCGCAAGCACGTCGACAAGCTGAAGCCCGACTTGACAGTGCTCGTCGACTTCACCGCGGACGAAGTGCACGTTTCGTCGAGGCCGGCGTTCTTCTACGGGAGGTACACGAAACCCCCGGGAGTGTCCCAGAGGAGGGAACTCTGCCACCATTGTTCGGGCAGCGGGTGCTCAAAGTGCAGGAACACGGGCTTCGAGAGGAGGCCCAGCGTGGAGAGTGAGCTTCAGAGGAAGCTTGGGAGTTACAGTGGGAGCGAGAAAGTCGTCTTCACCTGGCTTGGGAGCGAGGACAGGGAGAGCCGGGTCTACCCTCCAGGGCGCCCTTTCGTCGCCGAGGTGAAGAACCCGGTCAAGAGGAGATTTCCCAGGAGGTTTGCTGCGAGGTTCAGGGGCGGGCAAGTGGCCGTCTCCTCTGGTAGGACCCTGCCGTCAAAACCAGTGGGGCTGCCGAAGTTCAGGTTCAGGACGAAGATCTACGGGGTGTCTTCGTCGAAGGTGGATGGTGGCCGCCTCGACGAGCTGAAGAAGAGGTTCAGGAAGATTTCGGTGGACTTCGACAGGCCTCACGACAGGTCGACCACCAAGACGGTCTACAGGGCGACCGGGCGGGCGGCGGGGAGAAGGATCGTCATCGACGCAGAGCTCGACGGCGGGCTCCCAGTGAAGCGGTTCGTAAGCGGGGAGCTGGTCTCTCCATCGGTCTCCGAGGTGCTTGGGACCCAGGTCTTCTGCAGGAGCTTCGATATACTCGGAGTCACCCAACTGGGAGAGCTGAGGTTTTGATGAGAGAGGGAGGAGCGGCCTCCGGATGCGGAGAGGTTAAGAAGCGACGGCGGAGGGGAGGCTAGCAAATGCCAAAGTCGCATGGCTATAGGAGGAGGACAAGGTCGCTTCTGAAGTCTTCTGGTAAAAGAGGCCTGACTAACCTTCTCGTGGAGTACTCCCCAAGCGACAAAGTAGTGATCAAGATCGACCCAGCCCAGGTGAAGGGCATGCCGCACAGGAGGTTCAACGGCCTCGTTGGTACGGTGCAGGCGGTGGGCAGGCGGGCGGTCACCGTTGACGTGCAGGTTGGACACAAGGTCAAGAAGCTCATAGCCAGGAAGGAGCACTTGGTGCGCATGGAGGCGGCTCGCTGATATCAGGGAAACCCGAGAAGAAGCTGTTGACGATCCCCGAGGCCCATCAGATTCTTCAGAAGATCGACGTGGAGAAGGCGGACCAGATACAGAAGAGGACCCTCGACTACACCGCGAAGTTCGCGAAGGTCCAATGGGAGTCGGTAAAGAAGCTCCGCAAAGAGCTGGAGACGGACTGTGGGTTGAGTGAGGAGGAGGCCGTAGAGCTGATCAACATAATGCCAAAGTCCATCGAGGAGCTGAGGACGTTCACTTCGGGTTGGAGGAAGCTCCTCTCCACCGAGACCCTTGAGAAGATCCTGAAGATACTTCACTAGCTCGCCGGCGGTCAATCGTTAAATAGGAAGTAGTGCCCTAAACGCAACAGAGGAAGGATAGGGGAGATTAGATGCAGGTTCAGATTTTCTTGCGTGCCGAGAGGCCCCGCGGCAACTAGGCCAGTCCTCGGAGGTGTCGGTCCTGGGAAATGATGTCAGTAGACAAGAAGTATGAGGAGTTCGCCTACGTCCTTGACTTCATGCCGAGAGGCAAGTCTGTAGTTATTAAGGGTAGGGAGGGGCCGATGGTCCAGGCCATTGGCGAGGACAGGCTGACGCTCCTCGAGCTGCTGGCCATGGAGAACCAAGACTTCGTCCTAGGAGAGAAGGTCAAGATCGGAAAGGAGGGACGGGAGAAGGTTGTCAGTGTGCTTGGGAAGCTGGCCTATGAGGAGCTTACCCCGGAAGCGAGGGGCTCGCTGCCAGCAGTGGTCGAGGGCATCGTGAAGGCGAACGAGCAGAAGTATGTGGCCTACTTCAACGACCTGCAACCTTTGACGCCCCGCCTGCACGGGCTGGAGCTGATCCCTGGCATAGGGAAGACGTTCATGAAGGAGATTGTCGATATGAGGGAGAAGCAGCGCTTCTCGAGCTTCGAGGACATCCAGAAGCGTGTGGGTCTCCGGGAACCCGCGAAGATGATTGCGAAGAGGGTCGTAGAGGAGCTCGCCGGCGACTCGAGGGTCAGCCTCTTCGTCAAGAAATGAAGCGAAGAAGGCTGGGGCAGCACTACCTGGTGGACCTCGAGGTCGTCGGGATGATGGTGGAGGCGTCCGGGGTGAATTCAAAGGAGAAGGTGCTCGAGATAGGGACATGGAGGGGGGTGCTCACTCGGGAGCTCGTGGGGCTCGGTTCGGAGTTCG
>JACQFO010000043.1 GCA_016200025.1 Nitrososphaerota archaeon | reverse complement strand
GTGGGCCTCGAGGTGGTGGACGCCTCCGAGGAGTTCCTCTCCGCGCTCAGGGGCGTGCGAGACCCCGAGGAGAAGAGAAGGAAAGTGGGCAAGGCCTTCGCCGACGCCTTCGAGAACTTCGCCAGCAAGGAGGGGCCCTTCGCGCACCTGGCCCAGGGGACGCTCTATCCCGACGTGATAGAGAGCGGGAGGTCGACCGGGCCTGCGTCGGTCATCAAGACGCACCACAACGTGGGAGGGCTCCCGAGGGGGCTTTCGATGAATGTGGTGGAGCCGCTGAGGGAGCTGTACAAGGACGAGGTGAGGGAGCTCGGGGGCCTGCTGGGGCTGCCGAAGAAGGTGCTGGGGAGGCACCCGTTCCCCGGGCCGGGGCTGGCGGTGAGGGTGGTGGGTGAGGTGACGAAGGAGAAGCTGTTAATCGCCAGAGAGGCAGGCAGGATAGTGGAGGAGGTCCTGGCTGAGGAAGGATACTACGACAGGGTCTGGCAGGCGTTCGCCTATGTGGGGGACGACAAGGTGACGGGAGTCCTCGGCGACGAAAGGCGGCTCGGGTCTCAGGTCACCGTGAAGGTCGTGGAGTCCGTCGACGCGATGACCGCCGACTGGGCAAGGCTGCCCCCGGAAGTGGTGGGCAGGATTTCAGACAGGATCACTAACGAGGTCGAGGGAGTGGTGGGGGTGGCGTACTCGGTGTCTTCGAAGCCCCCGGCCACGATCGAGCCACAGTGATCGGCTTGGGGCGCCTGGGGCCGGAGACCAAGCTCGCGGAGCTTCACGTGCACCTTGGAGGGTCGGTGGACCCGGCGGTCATGTGGGAGATCTCCCACGCCCAGGGTATCAGGCTCCCGACCAAGGACTACTGGGAGTTCGTAGACCTGGTCACGGTCTCGAAGGCGAGGAGGAAGAGCTTCAGCGACTACCTTTCGCTGTTCAAGTGGACTGAGCTGATCCAGTCGAGCCCGACGGCCATCGAGCGCTCGGTCTACCAGACGATTGCCGGGGCGTACAGGAAGAACAACATCACCCTGCTGGAGCTCAGGTTCAACCCGATGAAGAGGAACAGGGGAGGCGAGCAGGACCTGGACCACATCATGATGGCTGCGGTGAGGGGGCTCGACAGGGCCTCGCTCGAGTATCCCGTGAAGACGGGGATCATAGTCTGCCTGGACCGGACCTTCGGGCTGAAGCTCAACGAGATTCTTTTTGAGAAGGCGAAGCTCTTCAGGTCGAGGGGAGTGGTGGGGATCGACATGGCCGGGCCTGCAAAAGAGGGGTTCAGGTACTCGGAGTACGCGGGCCTGTTCAGGAGGGCGAGGAGGGAGGGCCTGGGGCTGACGGTCCATGCGGGTGAGGACGAAGGGCACGAATCAGTGAAGGAGGTGATGAAGCACCTGGAGCCGGACAGAATAGGACACGGGGTGAGGGCGGCCGAGGACGAGGGGACAATGGAGGCGCTGGAGAAGTGCGGGACGGTCCTCGAGGTGTGCCCGACCTCGAACCTGAACACAGGAGTAGTGAAGAGCGTAGGGGAGATGAAGCGGATACTGAGGGCCCTGAGGGAGCATGGGGTGAAGTTTACTCTCAACACCGACGGGCCGGAGATGTTGGGGACGAACCTGAGGCGTGAGATGGGGTTCCTCCTGAGGGAGGGCGCGCTGAGCGAGGAGGAGGTCCTGCAGGCGAACAGGACTGCGTTCGAGGCGTCGTTTCTGCGTTAGGGAGCCCGGGGAGCAAAGGTTTGAAAGGCGATGCGGGCGGGCGGGACTAATGGAACCGACCGAGAAGCAGGTGGAAGTGGGCGAATTCACTGTCAACTACGCGACGGCTGGGGGCGGAGATCCCCTGTTGCTGCTCCACGGCAGCGAGCACACCGAGAGCTGGAGGGTCTGGGAGCCGATGCTCTCGTTGGCGGATTCCTACAGGGTCATTGCCCCGGACCTGGTGGGGTACGGCAGGTCTTCGAGGCCCGTCGAGACCCCGGACTACCGGGTGCAGGCGCACGTGCTGAGCGACCTGGTCGAGAAGCTGTCAGTGGAGAGGCTGAGCCTCGTGGGGAGCGGCTGGGGAGGACAGGTCGCATTGGAGCTCGCGCTGGCTTGGCCCGGCCTGGTGAGTTCAGTGGTTCTGATCGCCAGCTCCTACGACAAGGAGCAGTTGAAGAGGCTACAGAAGCTTAGGAGGCCGACGCTCATAGTCTACGCGGAGGACGACATGGTGACTCAGCTGAAGGCAGGCTACCTGCTCAGGGACGCCATAGGAACGTCGAGGCTGGAGGTCCTGGACCCGGTGGCGAAGGACCCGAGGTACGACTTCCGGATGTCGCACAGGCTCGGGAAGTTCAGGGCGCCCCAGGTGGTGCAGCTAGTGAGGTCGTTCCTTTCCAGGCCGGAGGAGATGGTCGCTGAGCCCCCGGAGCTCGAGAACGAGCTGAAGGGAATGGCGTTGAGGAAGCAGGAAGAGAAGGGCGAGGAGCCGGCTTCTACCTAGAAGCCATTGCCACACGTTCCTGTTCGTTCTTCTTCTTGACTGAGTGGCTGTTGGAGTCGCCGGCCGCGGCCTGGATTATCTCGTCTGCGAGGACTTCTTCCATGCGGCGCGGGGAGCCGAAGGAGGCTTCGCGGACGCCTTCTGACATGAAGCGGAGGGCGAGGTCGACCCTGCGCACGGGCGAGATGTCGACGGACTGGTGGTAGACGACTCCGCCGTAGCTGAGCCTGGTGGTGTCCTCGTTGGGGGCTGCGTTCTCTATGGCGCGGACGAGCTGCTGGACAGGGTTCTGGCCGGTCTTGAGCTCGATTATCACGAAGGCGGTCTTGACGAGGTTCAGGGACTTCTGCTTCTTGCCGCCCATCCTGCCTGTGTTCTTGGCGTACTTCTTGCCGAAGTGCATCAATTCGTTGACGAGCCTCTCGACAATGTTGACGCGGGTCTTCCCGAACTTCTTGTGCTCGTGACGCCCGCCGGAGTGGGGGACGAGCATGGGCTTCAGGCCGATGACGGTCTGGAGGCCCGGGTCGGAGATCTTCACAGTTGAGGTGTCCCAGCGCTCCCAGAGGAGGAGGTTGGGGTACTCGAGGGACTGCTTGCTCACGGCTATCTCCTCGGCTTCTCCTTGCGGCCGTAGACCAGCTCGTTGAGCGAGACTCCGTTGACCTTGTAGACCTGCCACCGGACCCCGGGGATGTCGCCCATGGCCCGCTTCATGGAGCCGCCGATCCCCTGGACGAGGACCTCGTCGTGCTCGTCGACGAAGTTCAACGCGCCGTCGCCGGGGAGGAAGGCGGTGACCTGCTTGCCGTTCTTGACTATCTGGATGCGCACGCAGTTTCCGGTGAGGATCCCGTTGGCGAAGAAGTTGTGACTGGGATGGCCGACCGTGACGTCTTGGAGGACATAGTGCCTTCTTGTCCTGCTTACTTGCTTAACCGCCTCCCAGACGAGCCCGTTCCTTGGGAGGTTTTCCCTGGCCTTGGCGAGCCATTCGTCGAACTTCGCGGTCGAGACAGTTGTGTAAAGCGCGTCGGGGTTCCGGACTCCGTTCCAGAGCCATCGGTTCACATTGAAGGTCTGGATCCAGGTGAAGCCTTCGTGTCGGAGGGCCCGAGCAATCTCTTTGTAAGTCAGACCGAGCGTTCTCAGCTCGGCTGCACGGACGTAGGCCCGTTTAGTCTGCTCCATCCTGACTTCTTTCATCTTCAAGAACTGATAGCAATACCTGCCCATCGATTGTCTATCAGATTCAAACCTGTATCCTATCCTTCCAAAGAGCTTGACCAGGTTCCTGATGTTTGAGGCTATGTAGACTGTTATCTTGTGAGTCTTCCTGCCGTCCTTCCTGATTGCAGAGGGAACTATCCTTGAGCTGGAGACCTTGACCTCCAGCTCTCCCAAGAGGCTCTTGATGTCTTCTACGAATTCGAGACCGCTCTGAAGGGTATCGGTCGTCTTGCTGAGGGAGAAAGACGGAGAGGAGATCGTTCCCCCGCTGAACCTCGGCTTCTCGAGCTCGCTGCCGAAATATGAAGAGAGGTACTCCGCCTTCGCCCAGCGGGGAGCGGACCGAACCCACGCGGGGACCCGATAGGCCGAGGTTGATTTCTCACCGACGGGGCAGCCCAGTGCCTTCAGGAGCGTGAAGAGGACGATGGAACTCGAAGATACCACGGCGTAGGAACCTGAAATCGTCCGAGCGCCCTTTGAGGTGGCGACAACGCTGGTGGCGGTCCCATGGTAAACTGGGGAGGCGTGGAACCCTAAGGTTTCCATGTCCTGGGCGACGGAGCCCAGGTCACCATCGGCGCCCGATGCGATGAACTTGCCTCCAAATCCAGAGCCCCCTCGCGAGTAGCTCAGCGTGCCGTCTCCGAAAACGTGTCCAGCCAACCTTAGGACTTCAGGAAGTTTCACATTATCTAGTCGGAGTGGCAACAGGCCCTTCTCTCGGAGATGTTTGACAGTTCTGTCGACGTCGGAGCGTTCGGGTGCCGCCGCTCTGATTTCTGCTTCGTCCAATATGACCTTGCGGCTTTGGAGCCGCGGCAGGGGCTCTCCTGGGAGTACGACCACGCTGTCGCCTGAAGTCAAGTCTCTGGCGCCTTTAATTCCGGCCTTGGTGTAGATTGGGTGATCCCCGCTCGCGACAAGCCTGCGCCCCGTTTCAGTAACGATTTCATACGTGCCCGCATTGAGTGCCTCTCTCCTGCTCAGATCGAAGTGATCGACCACGGGTGCGCGACCAAGGGTGTAGTCTTGGAGATTCAGAAATGAAACGCTCTGACCATTTCGGGTCAGGTCTTTGATCGGCGCGAAGGTGTTGTCGTCGAGAAGGACCGCCGTGTTCCGAGCTACGCACTTGCGGATTGCGGAGTTGGGCTGCTTCGACTCGATGCCTACCTTCTCGAGGACTATGCCCTGACATTCTTGAATCGATGCCCCTCTGTATCGTATTTAAATCGTTTAGAGTTCGCTCGTGATCTGGACGTTACCGACGTCGAAGTAGCGCCGGGCGAGGAGCCTGACCTTCTCTGCGTTGCGGCCGCCGAGGCCCAGGACCGCCCCTTTCTTGCGCGCGTCGACTACGACAGTGACGCCCTTGGTGCCGTCGAGCCTTTCGATGACCTTGACTTCGTGGACGTACTTCGCGCCGAGGGAGTTCCTGACGAGGCCCTCGACGTCGTCGGACCACTCCACGACCTCTACAGGGCGCCGGACCGCCCTCTCGATCTTCTTGACTGAGCCCCCTTCCTTCCCGATGGCGAGGCCCATCTGGCCCTTCGCGACCACGAAGATGACGCGGTTCATCTTATCGTCGATGACGCAGTCCTTGGGCTGGGCCCCGGTCATCCCCTGGAACATCGACATCAGGGACAGCTGGTCTGAGGAGAGCTTGATCTCGGGCATCGTCGGGTCACTTCAGGAGCTGCTTGACGTCCGCCTCGGAGACCGAGCGCAGAGCCATCGCCGACACGCGGTAGGGCCGGCCGACCATCCTGGCCAGCTCGGCCGAGGTCTGGGGTAGCTCGACTATGGGGACGTCGTGCTTCTTGGCTTCGGCCCTCAGCTTCTCGCCGAGGGCGGGGGGGACGGAGCGGGTGAAGAGGAGGGCCTTGCTGCCCTTCATGCCCGCGATGCTCTCCTTGGCCCCGACAATCGACTTGCCTGCCTTCATGGCGTCCTTGAGGACTTTGGAGAGGTGGGCGTTGTCTACCAATCTTAATCAGCTCATGTAGAGTTCGATCATCCCGGTGCCCACGGGTATCGGGAGGCCGACGATGACGTTCTCGGTGACGCCCTTCAGGTCCTCGGTCTCGCCCTTGACCGCCGCTTCGGCGAGGGTGGGGACTGTGATTTCGAAGGCGGCCCGGGCGAGGACGCTGCTCTTCGTGCCTGCGATCCCGTGCCTGCCGATCTGCTGGATGTAGCCCTTCGACGTCATGAGGTCGGCGACGAGGAAGATGTGGCGCACGTCGACTTCGAGGCCCTGCTCGTCGAGGGTGCTCATTACCTCCCTCACCAGGGTGGCGCGGGCGGCTTCGATGCCCAGGACCTGGGCGACTTCGTGGACGTTGTTGGTGTACACGCG
>JACQFO010000030.1 GCA_016200025.1 Nitrososphaerota archaeon | reverse complement strand
CGGGCATCACCCGGAGCACCAGGCGCCAGATCAACCGGGTCGCGGGCGTCAAGGAGATGTTCCCAAGCCTATTCGCAGGCCTCACAGAGTCAGCGAGCGAGGTTAGCCTCATGGCCGCCGACCTCCTCAAGAAGGACGACATGAAGGGTCTCGGCAGGCTGTTGAACTTCAACCACGCAGTCCTCTCCACCCTGGGGGTCTCAAACCAGGCCCTCGACAGGCTCGTAGACCTCCTCCTCGCACTGGGGAGCTACGGGGCCAAGCTCACAGGGGCTGGCGGTGGTGGCAGCGTGCTCGCGGTCGCGCCCGGAGGAAAGGAAAAAAGCATTATCTCGGGGCTCAAGGCGCGAGGCTTTGACGCGCTTAGGGCTGAAATCCCTGTCAAGGGTGTGGAAAGCTGGCTAGAGCGGTAGTCGCCAAGCTGGGCGGCTCTGTAATCACCGACAAGTCGAAACCTTCGTCCTACCGCGCAGACGTCGTCTCCGCGCTTTCAGAGGAGATCGCCTCCTCAGACGAAAAGGTCGTGGTCGTCCACGGCGGGGGCTCCTTCGGCCACCCCATCGCCCGACAGCACGGCATCTCCTCCACTCCGGGCGAGGCGCCGCCGCTGGGGGTGGCGAAGACTAGGGCCGCCATGTACGAGCTCAACAAGCTCGTCTGCAAGACGATGATGGAATTCAAGGTCAACCCCTATCCATTCTCCCCATTCGACGCGGTGGCCAGGGCCGGCAAGGCCGATGTGTCAAAGTGGCTGCGGGACCTGCTCAAGAGGAACATGACCCCCATCACCTTCGGAGACGTGGCCCTTTCTGGCAACGGCTTCAAGGTCCTCTCGGGGGACCAAATGGTCCTCGAGCTCGCCAAGATCCTCCAGCCCGAGAGGTGCGTCTTCGCCCTGGACGTCGACGGGGTCTACGAGGAAAACACTAGGGTGATAATCCACGAGCTCTCTCCAGCGAAGATCAGGAAGATGTCAGTGGCCCCTGGAGACGACGTCACCGGGGGCATGAAGCTCAAGCTCGACGTCGCAGCCAGGATCTCCGCCCTCGGGTCCAAAGTCTGCTTCGTGTCCGGGTACCGCAGGAACGAATTCTCAAAGGCCCTGAGGGGGCTCGACTTCTATGGGACCGTGGTCCAATCCTGAGCAGAGGCCCCTCTGAGATGCCGGACCTGCAGTCTGAAATGAAGCGCGTGAAGTCGAGGGTCGACGAGCTGATCCTCTCCGAGCTCCTCCCAGAATCGAGCCCGGTCAGAGAGGTCGACCTCCTCTACAACATGATGCGCGACTACCCCGCCCGGCCCGCAAAGGGGATGAGGCCCTTCCTCTGCGTGACGACCTGCAGGGCAGCCGGGGGCACGGAGGAAAGCGCCCTTCTGACCGCGGCATGCATCGAGCTCTTCCAGCACTGGATCCTCATACACGACGACATCGAGGACGGCTCCGAGCTGCGTCGCGGCGAGCCCTCCCTTCACAGGAAGTACGGGGACGCCCTCGCGCTAAACGCAGGAGACGCGCTGCACGCCCGGATGTGGGGCGCACTCCTCCTCAACCAGAAGACCCTCGGTGCCGACGCGACCCTCAGGATCATGGGCGAGTTCTCGAGGATGGTCAACGAGACCACGGAGGGCCAGCACATGGAGCTGGGCTGGGTCCGCTCGCGGAGGTGGGACCTGGGCGAGAAGGACTACTTCGAGATGTGCACAAAGAAGACCTCCTGGTACACAGTCGCGACCCCATGCCGCCTCGGCGCCACGGTCGCAGGCGCTTCATCCGAGGTCCTCGACGCCGTGCAGAACTTTGGTGTCAAGCTCGGGGTCGCCTTCCAGATACAGGACGACGCGCTCAACCTCGTTGGCGACCAGAAGAAGTACGGCAAAGCCACCTCTGACGACATCCTCGAAGGCAAGCGCACGCTGATACTCCTCCACCTGTTGGAGACCGTCACCCCGACCGAGAGGTCCAAGCTCACGGAGATCATGAACAAGGACCGCGGCAGCAAGTCCTCGGACGACTTGTCCTACGTCCTGTCGCTGATAGAAAGCAGCGACGCAGTCGGCTATGCGAGGAAGATAGCCACCGGGCTGATGAACGAGGCCCTCGGGTCTCTCAGAAGCGTCCAATGGCCCGGGGACAAAGGAGCGGCGTCCCTCCTCGAGTCGTTCGCAAGGTTCGCAGTCGAGCGGGAATGGTAAAGAAGCCTCAGGAGCCCAGAGAAGAGGTCCTCGCCTCCATGGAGAAGGGGGCCCTCCTCAACTCGACGCGCCACGGCGGCAAGGCAGACGTCGGTGCGGTCATAGGCAGGGCCCTCGCCGAGTTCCCGGACCTCAGGTCGGACCCGGCCCAGGTCGCCAAAGCCGCGCAGGCGCTGGTCAAGCAGGTAAACTCGATGTCGCTCTCACAACAGGAAGCGCTCCTCAGCCAGAAGTACCCGGGAGCGGAGCAGCCCGTCCAGAAGGAAGGGAGGGTTGGGCTCCCTCCCCTGCCCAACGCGGTAAAGGGGAAGGCTGCCTTTCGACTCCCACCGGAGCCCTCGGGGTTCATGACAGTGGGGCACGCGATGGCCTTCACCATCAACTTCCTCTACAGACAGGAGTACGACGGCGAGCTCTGGCTCCGCTTCGAGGACACCAACCCGAGGAAGGTCGAGCCGCGCTACTACGAAAGCTTCCGCAGCGGCTCGAAGTGGCTGGGAGTCGAGTGGGACCACGAAAAGAACGTCTCCGACGACATCGAGACGATCTACGCCCACGGCCGCAGGCTCCTGGAGGAGGGCAAGGCCTACGCCTGCTCGTGCGACGCTGACAAGGTCAAGAAGCTGAGGTTCGAGGGCAAAGCCTGCGAGCACCGGGACTCGCCCGCGGATGCGAACCTCCGCGTGTGGGTGGAGCTCCTGGCCAAGAAGCACAAGGAGGGCGACTACGTCATCAGGTTCAAGGGCGACATGCAGAACGTGAACTACTCCCTCCGCGACACCAACATCTTCAGGGTCATCGACCACCCCCACCCGCTGACCGGTGAGAAGTACTCCCTCTGGCCCACCTACGACCTCGCCAACGCGGTCGAGGACGAGATCTGCGGGATCACACACATACTGCGAAGCTCTGAGTTCCGCAACGAGCTGCAGCAGCTCCTCAGGGAGGCCCTCGGGCTGAGGGCCCCAGAGGTGATCCAGTTTTCGCGGTTCAATTTCAAGGGGACCCCAGTTTCGAAGCGCCTCCTCAGGCCGTTGGTGGAGCAGAAGCTGGTCTCGGGCTGGGACGACCCTCGCATGCCGACGGTCGAAGGCCTCAAGCGCCGGGGGGTACTACCCCAGGCTATCAGGGACTTCACCCTCCAGGTGGGCTACACCAAGACCGAGCACGAGTACGACTGGAGCATCCTCCTCTCCATCAACCGGAAGCTCCTCGACCCGGTCTCGAAGAGGCTCTTCTTCGTCCCCGACCCGGTGGAACTCTCGGTCAAAGGTGCGCCAGAGCGGAAGGTCACCATCCCCTACCACCCTCAGAACGACCTGGGCTCAAGGACCATCCAGACCGCCGGCAGATTCTACATCGCCGGGGGAGACCTCAAGGCAATCAAGGAGGGCTCCGTATTCAGGCTCATGGACCTCTACAACGTCAAGCTCACCTCCGCGGGTCCCACTCCAACCGCGGAGTACGCGGGGGACGAGCTGCTCGAGGGCACGCGGAAGTTCCAGTGGGCGACCCCCGCCCGAGTGGAGGTCAAGGTCCTCGCCCCCGACGTCCTCTTCGACGAGAAGGGCGAATTCAACAGGGACAGCCTGAAGGAGGTCCGAGGGTACGTCGAGGAAGCCTTCACCAAACTCAAGGCCGGCGACATAGTCCAGTTCCCAAGGTTCGGGTTCTGCAGGTTGGACTCGCCGGGCACTATGGTCCTGAGCGCCTAGTCGCGGCAAGCCTGGGAGCCAGTCCAGGGCCTGTAATCTCCTCGCCCGCACTAACCGTTTATATGCCAGCGACGAAAGGCCCTTTTGGGAGACATGCAAGATGACCCCGAAGCCGTACTACATCAAGTTCGAAACTCCGAAAGAAGTCTCTGAGGCAGCCTACGAAGTACTCAGGCAGGCCTCTCGAACCGGAAAGGTCCGCAAGGGCACCAACGAGTCCACAAAGGCGATAGAGAGAGGCATGGCCAAGCTCGTGGTAATCGCCGAGGACGTTGTTCCTCCTGAAGTCGTCGCCCACCTACCGATCCTCTGCGAGGAAAGGAAGATCCCCTACGTCTTCGTGCCATCGAAGGACCAGATCGGGCCCGCCATCGGGATCGACGTCTCGACGGCCTCCGCAGCAGTAGTCGAAGCCGGAGAGGGCGCCCAGGTTCTTGAACAGGTCACCCAGGAGCTGGCGAGGCTGAAGAAGGCCGCATGAGCAAGCGAGAAGTCGAGACACTAACACCAGCCGAGGTAGTGCAGATTGTCGGAAGGACCGGCGTAGCCGGAGAGATTACCCAGGTCAGAGTGAAGATCCTCGAAGGCAAGGAGAAGGGAAGGATCCTGACGAGGAACGTAAAGGGGCCGATCAGGCTCGCGGATGTGCTAATTTTAAGAGAAACCGAAAGAGAGGCGAGAAAGCTCCGTTAGGCCCTATTTCGTCATTCAAGGATGATTCCTGTTCAACATTCTACTATAGAGTCATAATCATGCCGCAAAGTCAAAATTGAGCCGCATTCAAGGCCAAAGTCACAAGGTCCAGCACAATTAGACCTTTGAACCTAGGGGGTTGACGCGCCTTCGTAGGTGGAGAGCAGGGTCGAAGCGCGTCTGGCTTTATCGGGATGCATCAGGAGAGTGCCTACCTGAGTAAGCCATTTGCGCTTGGCGCCAGCGAGAACCTCAATCAGGTAACCGTTGTGTCGTGTAATGATTACTCTTCCGTGAGTCTCGTGCTCTCTCCCTCTCCGACTGCTTAGGCGCGTTCTCACTGATGTAGGCTCGAGTCTCAATTTGTTTACGAGCGAAAGTCTGGCGATTCCGAGCAGTCTCCTGTCCGTATTGACCATCGCGAATACCCTACCATGCGGTGATTCTATCGGCACAGGTTCCAGGACACTTCCTTCTGCATCACTTACTCCAGCCTGGAAGTGCGGAGCCAAGTCGTCTTCCATCGCGACAGAGTGCATAGCATCATACCTAGGCTTCATTTCGTCATCGAAGAACGCCCTCCTGATCATTGT
>JACQFO010000029.1 GCA_016200025.1 Nitrososphaerota archaeon | reverse complement strand
TACGACCCTAGCCACGACCTACTACCCCGACGAGGCATCAGAGGAGGACTTCCAGACCTCCTACGCCGCCCCCCAGACAAACGCCGTAAGCCTGGTGGCCCACGAGCTTGCGCACCAGTGGTTCGGGGACCTCACCACCTGCGTAGACTGGTCCCAGGCGTGGCTCAACGAAGGGTTCGCGACCTACTTCCAGGGCCTCTACCTCGAGAAGACGAGAGGGGTGGACCACTTCAGATGGGACCTGGGGCTCAGGGCCGAGCAGTTCCTAGACGAAGACGCCTTAGACTACCGCCGCCCGATTGTGGAGAAGAGCTATGTCTTCCCCGATGACGTCTTTGACTACACGACCTACGAAAAGGGGGCCTGGATGCTACATGAGCTCAGGTACCTGATGGGCGACGACGCCTTCTTCCGCGGAATCACCGAGTTCCTGAATGCGAACGCTTTTGCGAGCGTGGACACCCACGACCTGCGGAAGGCAATGGAGAAGGCCAGCGGCCTCTCCCTGGAGGAGTTCTTTGACCAGGCCTTCTTCAAGCCGGGCTTCCCTGAGTTCGAAGTTGAGTATGAATGGGACGACGCGGGCAAGACGGCGGCCGTCAGAGTGAAGCAGACACAGAAGATGGAGTCCGGGACGCCCGCCTTCAAGCTCCCCTGCGACATCGTGTTCTATGTGGAGGGGAAGAGGATGGAATGGAGGGTGGGCCTGAACGGGGCCGAGCAGGCCTTCGCAATCAAGCTCCCATCGATGCCTTCGATAGTGGAGTTCGACCCCCGCCGATGGCTGCTGAAGAAGGTCGCCTTCAGGAAATCCCTCAAACTTCTCCTGAATCAGCTGGAATCGAGCGAAGATGCCTCAAGCAGGGCCGACGCCGCGAAGGCACTCGGAGTGTCGAAGGCCGATGCTGCGGTCGCGGGCCTGAAGAAGGCTGCTGTGAAAGAGCAGTTCTGGGACGTAAGAGCCTCGGCCCTTAGGGCACTTGGAGCGATAGGTACGCCGGCGGCCTTGGAGGCACTTCTCGAGGTTGGCCTCCCAGGAAACCGGAGAGAGAGGAGAGGGCTGGCAGAGGCCCTGGGCTTCTTCAGGGACAAGAGAGCGAGGGAGACGCTAGTGGAACTCCTCGAATCCGACGCGAGCCCCTACGTCAGGTGCGAGGCTGCGCTCTCGCTGGGGAAGGCCTGGCCCGAGGACATCCTGCCGGTCCTGAAGAAGGCGATGGGAGTCCACTCTCCCAATGAGACCTTGGCCGAGGCTTGCCTCGACGCCATGGGGTCCATCAATGACAAAGAGGTCGGTGGAATCGTAGCCGACTGTCTGCGGTACGGGAAGCCCACCCGGGTCAGAATCGGCGCGTTGAAGGCCATCAAACGCAGAGGTGCGCTGCTGGACGGAGAGTTACCCAAGCTCAAAGAAGTGCTGTTGAAGGACAAGGAGTTCAGGGTCAGACAGTACCTCGTGGCGAAGCTCGTCCCCGCCATCGGGGACAGGAGGTTTCTGGAATCGTTGGGCGAGGCTGCAAAGACGGACCGCGACCCGAGGATTAGGCGGCGGGCCCTAGAGGCTCTTCATCGCATGTCGGACACTAGGGAGGTTTCGCATGAAATCTCCGTGCTCAAGGCCCAGGTCGAACAACTCAAGGGCGAATCGAAGGTCAGGCCGCAACCTGCATCGACCAGCTGATACCTGGAACTAGTCTACCTTCTTTCTCAAGGATTCGCCGTGCGTCGCGGTGACCCTGGACTGCTTCGACGAGAGCATTCGTTTCATCTTGGGGCCCATCGAGTCGAAGACAGTGGCGAGGTTGTAGCCCGACTCGGAGAACGCGTGCCTGTCTCTGGGCGTGTAGACTTCGACCGAGACTTCGTACCTGGCATGGTTCTTGGAAGCCTTCTTAGACTTCACCACTGCCCTGATCTCCTCGATGTAGGGGTAGACCTTGCAGAGCTCCGTTGAAAGCCTCTCGAATTTCATCCGCGCTTCCCCAGCTTCTATGGGTTCCTCGGGAAGCCCCACGATGTAGAATGGAAGGCTCGAACCTGAGGACATTCTGAATCATCTTTTCGGGCCGCTGGGCGTTTTTTATGGATTCTCCCGAGACTTCGGTTCGCCATTGCGAAAAACCGTTCCAACTCACCCTAGAGGCCGAAGATGCCCGGGAGCTGCCGGAGCGATTCGATGACGTAGTCTGCTCCGGCGCCCCGCAGGTTATCACTGGTGTAGTTCCCGGTCGCCACCGACACGACCTTGAGTCCAGCCAGCTTCGCTGCCGTCACGTCCTGCACGCTGTCCCCGACGTAGCACAGCGAGTCTTTGGGCCCCGCCAGCTTGTCCGCCGCGAGCTGAAGTCCCTCGGGACTGGGCTTCATCGAGCCGACGTCGTCTCGGGTCAGGATGAATTCGAAACAGTCTGAGAGGCCGTTGTTGGAGAGGATCAGCTCGGCGGACTTCCTCCCGCTGTTGGTGACCACAGCCAGTCGGACGTCCTTTGCGATCAGGCGATTCAGGATCTCGAGCGTCCCCGGGAATGCTGAAGCCGAAGGCGAGTTGCGCGCTTCGAAGGAATCCAGAATCGAGTACAGCCTTCCGCGCACCTCTTCGTAGGTCGGACCGACCCGGCCCCCCTGGGCCTGCGCTCTCGCCTCGTCAAGTATCCCTTGGATGGGCGTGCTTGCGTCTAGGCCGGCCGTAACGAACCCAATGGTCGAAAGCTCGCGCACCAGGGCGAGCCTGGCGCTCTGCACGTCGAACCTGAAGGCTACTAGGGTGCCGTCGACGTCGAAGATGGCAGCGGAGAGCATCTCTGCCTAGATCTTTCTCTTTGAGAACAGAATGAGTATCGCAAGTCCTGCCAGTCCGATGGCCACTGCCAGAATCGCGAACGCTGTCAACAGGTCGGAGCCCGCCTGGAGGAAGGGCAGGTTGATGAGCAACGCGGGCCATTCGGCCCTGTTTGTATTTATCCGTTGTCGGCATGCTGATGCGGCCTCCTCCCCGGAGAAGATGAAAGCGTTAAGTAATTTGTCACTGTGAAAGGCTCATGGTCCCCCAGCTCACCTGCTACGGGGGAGTTGGGGAGATTGGCGGCAACAAGTTCCTCATTGAAGACTCTGGCACGAAGGTCATGCTGGACTTTGGGACCGGATTCTCAGAGGGGTCTGAGTACTTCGACTCCTACATCAGCCCGCGCGCAGTCAACGGTGCAGGAGACCTCTTCGAGTTCGGCCTTCTGCCCCAGGTGCGTGGGCTCTACTCTGAGAAGGCGCTCCAGAACACCGGTCTGAAGTATGGCGCACCGGAGGTGGACGCGATAGTGCTCAGCCACTACCACAGCGACCACACGGGCAGAATCTCCTTCGTCGACCCTAAGATCCCAGTGTACTGCGGGGAGACGACATCGTTGATCCACGACGCCTACAGCGCATCTTCCGACTCCCCACTCAATGGGCACGAGCTCAGGAAGTTCAGGACAGGCGACAAGTTCAGGATTGGCAAGCTCGAATTCGAACCGGTGCACGTCGATCACTCGATTCCAGGCGCCTATGGGTTCGTGGTCCACTCGAGCGAAGGCGCCCTCGCCTACACGGGCGATTTCAGGTTCCATGGGCCGGCGGGAAAGATGACCGAGGATTTTGTAGAGGCGGTCTCCCGTGCCAAGCCCGCGGTCTTGCTTACCGAAGGGACCAGGGTCAGGAAGGGCGACCAGAACTCCAACACGAGCGAGAGTTCGGTCATGGCGGAGGCGAAGAGGACAGTCAAGGGGACCAAGAAGCTAGTCTTCTCGACCTTCAGGGGGAACGACGTGGACAGGGTCAACACCTTCCACAGGGCTGCCCAGGCGGCTGGGAGAAGGCTCGTGGTGTCAATGAAGACCGCCATGCTTCTCGAGAAACTCGCTTCAGACCCCAGGCTCTCGGTTCCCCGCATCGGGAAGGACGTTGACGTCTATGTGCGGAGGAAGAGGACCGGGACTCTTGACGATGCAGACTACAGGCCCTGGGAGAGGTCGTTCCTCGACCATGGGGTGTCAGCGTCCGACATCAGGGAGAATCAGGGCGAAGTCTTCCTCCACCTTGAGGCCTGGAACTTCCCCGAACTCATCGACATAAGGCCAGACAGGGGAGGGACGTACATACACGCGGCGACCGAGGCCTTTAACGAAGAAGGGGAGCGCGAAGAACAGGTGGTCAGAAACTGGATAGACCACCTGGGGTTCAGGTACCTGCAGATACACGCCTCGGGCCACGCCCCGATGGACCAGGTCGCGAGAGTGGTCAACTCCTCGCGGGCCGCGGCCGTAGTCCCCATCCACACCGAACACCCGGGGCTCTTCAGCGGCTTCAGGCGGAAATCGTCGTGGAAGCTCAGAGTCCCTCGGAAGGGGACCCCGATCTCCCTCGGTCAGCGATGACAGCTTATTACGCGGCCCGACTGGAGTGGGCCAGTTGCAGCGCCTGAAGCTCGCACCCGGACGCTGGGACCTGACCGACGCCCTCCCCGAAGGCGAGGGGCCCCGCCTCGAGAAGAGGCTCACCGACCTGCGGTCGAAGACCAGCCGCTTTGAGGCGCAGAGGGATAGACTGAAGGCGTTCGCCCGAGGCGACGTGGAGGGAGCCCTGCGCCTGTACGAAAGCATCGCGGGCGACGTCGCTCGAATCACATCGCAGGCCTACATGAAGTACACAGCCGACACTTCCGACCAGAGGGCGAAGGCCTCTATGGACAGGTCCGAGGACGTCAAGGCAGAGATAGACAACAAGATTCTATTCTTCAGGCTCTGGTGGACTGGACTGGGCGACTCCGAAACTTCAAGGCTCTTTCCCTCTAACCCCGACCATCGATACTTCCTGGGGGTATGGAGGAACCTCAGGCGCTTCACCCTCGACGAGAAGGTCGAGCAGGCTGTGAACCTGAAGAACGTGACTGGGTTCTCCGGCTGGACGCACCACTACGACAAGATAGTGTCAGACTTTACGTTCTCTTTCAAGGTCCGAGGAAAGGCGGTGAGGGGACCGACAGGAAGTCCCAAGGTCGTCGTCGCGGACGTGACCCGGCTCTTCGCCTCGCCGGACCCGGCAGCAAGAGAGGCCGCCTATCATGCGCTCCTCTCCAAGTATGCGGCCAACGGAGAGGTCCTGGGAGAAGTCTACCGGACGATTGCCAGGGACTGGAACAACGAGAACGTGAAGATGAGGGGCTACGCTTCAGCCATCGCGCCGCGGAACTTGGAGAACGATGTAAGCGACCTTGCCGTTGAAACCCTTCTAAAGGTCTGCAGGAAGAACGCCGGAGTCTTCCAAGAGTTCTTCAGGCTGAAAGCCAAGATGCTCGGCATCGGCCGTATGTCGAGGTACCACATCTACGCGCCGCTCATGAAGAAGGAGAGCAAGATCGGCTACGCTGAGGCCGTGGAAATGGTGATGGACGCCTTCCGTGAGTTTGACCCCAAGGTCGCGAAGCTGGCCCTGGGGGTCTTCGAGAAGGGACACGTGGACGCCATGCCGAGGGTGGGCAAGACCAACGGGGCCTACTGCATGAGCATTACGCCGGAAGTCGTGCCCTATCTCTTTCTGAACTTCTCGGGCGTGACGAGAGACGTCTACACCATCGCCCACGAGTCTGGGCACGCAGTGCATAGCCAGCTCTCCTCATCCCACTCGGTGCTCACCTTCCATCCTCCACTGGTCCTGGCAGAGACCGCCTCTGTCTTCGGGGAGATGATTCTCTTCGACAAATACATGAGAGAAGAGAAGGACGCGGAGCTCAGGCGCTCCGTCCTCCTTGAGAAGCTCTCTTCCATGTACGCCACAGTGGGAAGGCAGGCCTACTTCGTGGTCTTCGAGAAGGAGGCGCACCCGAAGGTCATCGAGGGCGCCACGGTCTCCGACCTCTGCGCGCTCTACTCGTCGGTCCTGAAGGAGCAATTCGGCAGCGCAGTCTCTGTCCCTGACGAATTCAAGTGGGAGTGGACCTACATCCCGCACATCTACCACACCCCCTTCTACTGCTATGCCTACGCCTTCGGCAATCTGCTCAGCCTTGCCCTTTACGACTCCTACACCAAGGAGGGCAGGTCGTTCGTCCCCAGGTACCTGAAACTTCTCTCCTACGGAGGCTCCGAGACCCCCGCAAAGGTCCTGGACGAAGTGGGCGTTGACATGAGCTCGGAGAAGTTCTGGCAGGGAGGCTTCGACGTGGTCAGGCGCATGACGTCCGAGCTCCGAAAGCTCTAGCGTGAAAAGGCAGAAATAAGGTACCCCGCCCCCGACGGAGGTTGAACAGGGAGGAAGCGAAGGACCTCGCCGAGTCGGCCGTTTCCAAGGCAAGGTCGGCGGGTGCGTCCTACGCAGAGGCCAGGGTCCAGGGGACCCGGGCCAGGCAGTTCGTGCTGAAGAACGGAGAGGCACAGCCCTCCTTCTTCGGCGAGGGGTACGGGATAGGCATTCGGGTGATTTCCAAGGGCTGCCTCGGGTTCGGGGCCACCAACGACATGAGGCGCAGCGCGGTCGGAGAACTGGCGCAGAAGGCCGTGCGCCTCGCCCGAGCGTCTTCATCGGTCCTAGAGAAGTCCATCACGATGGACGCGTCGAAGTGCTCGAGGAGGAAGTGGGCTGCGCCAGAGACGAGGAAGGTGGAGAACGCAGACGCTTCATGGCTTCGGAGCGTCCTGATGGATATTGAGAAGCGGATAGCGGACGGGAGGGCCGGGGTCAAGCTGCCGGGCAGGCTTCTCTTCCTGGGGGCAGAGCTCGAGGAGAAATTCTACGTCAACAGCGATGGAGCGAAGGTCGAAGCGAGACTCCCCAGGATCTTCTTCTTCGGCTCCTTGACCGCCATGGAAGGAGGGTCGGCAGCCCAGAGGTTCATACAGCAGGGCGAGACCGGAGGCCTGGAGGTCGTAAAACGAGTCGGGCTCGTCGAGAAGGTAGTGGAAGAGGCGAAGACTCTCGGACGAGTGCTGAAGACGGCGGGCAAGTCGCCGACGGACGTAGTGGACGTCGTACTCAGCCCGGAGCTCTCGGGGATCGCAGCCCACGAATCCGTCGGGCACCCGCAGGAGGCGGACAGGGTCCTTGGAAGGGAGGGGGCACAGGCAGGCGAATCATATCTGAAGTCCGACAGCCTGGGGAGGAAGATCGGCAGCCTCGAAGCCAACGTCAGCGACGACCCCACCCTGCTCCACTCGAATGGCTACACCCCGGTGGACGACGAGGGCGTAGAGGGCAGGAAGAGGATGCTGATCAAGGACGGGGTCATCAACGAGTTCCTTCAGAACAGGACAACGGCCATGGAGTTCGGCCTCAAGAGCAACGGGGCATCGAGGTCCGTCTCCTTCGACAGGGAGCCGATCATCAGGATGTCCAACACCTTCGTAGAGCCGGGGGACTACACGACTGATGAGCTCCTCAAGGAGGTCAAGCACGGCGTCTTCTTCAAGACCTTCACTGAGTGGAACATCGACGACAAGCGGCTCAACCAGAGGTACGTTGCCCTCGAGGCGTACCTGATCGAGCG
>JACQFO010000028.1 GCA_016200025.1 Nitrososphaerota archaeon | reverse complement strand
TGCCGAAGAGGCTGAGGTATCCACTCTTCCTTCTGGGCCTCGTTGTGATCCTCCTCGGAGGCCTCGCCGAAAACTCGGCCGGGTCCTCAACCACCACCCTGGCGCTAACAATGGCTGCGGGCTTCGCGCTGCTTCTGGGCTCTGTCGCTTTCCGCTAGCGCCTAGCCGAAGATCCCGCGGAACAGGTAGTACGCAGGCACCAGCACCCAGGGGGCGAGTATCGCGACCCAGAACGCGACCTTCAGGACCTTCTTCACCTCGACCTCCAGCTGGTCCTGGGTTCTCGGGACGTGCCTGATGACCCACAGCAGCGGGTCATAGTGCGTGTCCACGACCCTCTCCTTCTCCGGTATGATCGCGTCGTCCGTGATGACTATGTGTTCGGGGCAGATCTCCTGGCAGCACTTCGTGATGTTGCAGTAGCCCAGCCCGCCTGCGTCCTTCATGAACTTCGACCTGTTCAGCCCGTCCATTGGGTGCATGTCCAGCGAAGCCGCCTTTACGACCCACCTCGGCCCGATGTACTCCGCCTCGTGCTCCCTCACAACGTGGCAGACGTCCTGACAGAGGAAGCACTCGATGCACTTCCTGAACTCCCTTGACCTGTCCACGTCCCGCTGGTAGAACCTCCAGACTCCTTCCGAGTTCGCCTTCGGGGTGAATGGCGGGATCATCTTCGCCACCTTCCAGTTGTCCGACACGTCGGTGACAAGGTCCCTGAGCCTTGGGAACGCCTTCATCGGCTCGACCGTTATCTCCCCTTCGATGCTGTCCACCGGGGTCTTGCACATCAGCCTCGGCCTCCCGTTGATCTCCGCAGAGCACGAGCCGCACCTGCCCGCCTTGCAGTTCAACCTCGCAGATAGTGACGGGTCGAAGTGCGCCTGGACGTAATGCACAGCGTTCAGCACGACCATCCCGTCCTGGCGCGGCACTTCGAACGAATCGTATCTTGTGGTCGCCGGGTCGTCGCCGATACCTCTGAGAATCCTAAGCTTGACTGTGGCCTCCTTCGCCTCCGTCGCGGCCTGCCGGCTCACTCCCTCAATCCTCCTTGATCAGCGCCTTGAGCTCGGGGGGCAGCTCCTGGACCGGCCTCAACTCATGCTCCATCTTCCCGGCGCGCTCGAATGTTATTATGTTTACCAGCCACCTGGAGTCCTTCTCCGGGTAGTCCGACCGGGTGTGCGCTCCCCTGCTCTCCTTCCGCTCGAGGGCTGACCTTATGATCGCCTCGCATCCCAATAGCATGTCCCAGACCTGGAGCGAATCAAGCCACGATTGGTTGTAGGCTCTTCCCCCCACAGCCTTCACGTTCTTCGCCTCCTCTCCGATCCTCCCAATCTCCTCCAACCCTGCAGTCATCTCCTTCTCGTCCCTTACGATCCCCATGTGCTTCCACATGCTTCGCGCTATCTCCTCCTTGATGAGGAACGGGTTCGCCCCTCCCGCCGCCCCGAAGGGCGACAGGACACGGCCGACCTCTGTCTCGACGTCCTATGCCGAGAACCCCGGCATCTCCATCTTTGCCGCCGCGTCTGCGGCTGCGGCCCCTGCCCTCCTCCCAAAGACTAGGATGTCAGAGAGGGAGTTCCCGCCGAGCCTGTTGGCCCCGTGCAGGCCGCAGGCCACTTCCCCTGCCGCGTAGAGCCCCTTCACCGTCGTCTCTCCAGTCTCGGGGTCGACCCTCACGCCCCCCATCTGGTAGTGCACTGTGGGCGCCACCTCCATCTTCTGCTTTGTGATGTCCACCCCCGCGAACTCGAGGAACTGGTCGTACATGCTGGGCAACTTCTTTTTGATGTAGGCTTCTCCCCTGTGCGAGATGTCGAGGTACACCGCCCCGTTCTCCGTCCCGCGCCCGGCAGCAATTTCATAGTAGATTGCCCTCGCCACCACGTCCCTGGCAGAAAGCTCCATCCTCTTCTTGTCGTACCTCCCCATGAACCGCTCTCCCTGGGCGTTTGTCAGTATCCCTCCCTCCCCCCTGACCGCTTCGGTGACAAGCATCCCCCTCACACCTGCAGGGTAGATCATCCCCGTCGGGTGAAACTGCATCATCTCCATGTCCATTAGCTCGGCCCCGGCCTTGTACGCCATTGCGATGCCGTCCCCCGTGCTCTCGTAGGAGTTCGACGTGACCTCGTAGACCTTCCCTATGCCTCCGGTCGCGAGGATTGTCGACTTCGCCCGAAACAACAGGAGCCGGCCGCTCCTGATTTCGATCCCAACCGCCCCCGATGCCCTGCCCGACTTCGGGTCCTTGACCACCCTCGTCACGGCGACTTCGTCCATGAAGGGGACCCCTCTGCTGATGACCTGGTCCTGCAGGGTTCGTATCAGCTCCAGCCCAGTCCTGTCCCCGATGTGGCACAGGCGCCTGTAGGTGTGAGCCCCGAAAGGCCTCTGGCTTATCCTCCCGTCCTCCGTCCTGTCGAACAGCGCGCCGTACTTCTCCAACTCGTAGACCCTGTCGATGGCCTCCTTCGCGAAGATCTCCGCCATGCGCCAATTGCTCAGGTTCTGTCCCTCGATGACGGTGTCGGAGAAGTGGGACTCCCAACCATCCGCCGCGTCCACGTCCCCCAGGGCCGCAGCGATGCCTCCCTCCGCCATGACAGTGTGCGCCTTTCCCAGGAGCGATTTGCAAACAATGAGGGTCTTAGAGCCTCTGTCATGGGCCT
>JACQFO010000033.1 GCA_016200025.1 Nitrososphaerota archaeon | reverse complement strand
GGTGGGGAGGCCGCCCTTCATCAATCCCATTGGGAAGAACATCACGCCCAAGGCGAGGAGTATACTCGACGTTCCCTGAGCGGCTGCGGGTTCCGGGCTGGGTATCAGGCAGTAGCAGGAGTCGCCTGCTGGAGTCAGAGGTCCGTTGAAGAGGACTATTCCTGCGATGCCCAGGATCATGAAAACGCCGGAGAGGGCCAGGAATTCGTTATCCAAAGCTCGTTTTCAAGCGAGCGTCTCAGCGTTCTTAAGCGTTTCGAGATGAGACGGGGCTATTGGGGAGGGGTGGCCCTTCTGAGGATCAGGCCCGCCGCGACGAGGCCAATGAAGACGGCTGCCAGCCCCACTGTGTTGGTTATCCCGAAGGCTGAGGCGCCCTGGGCCTGCACGGTGCTCAGGAAGTAGAAGAACCCGTAGGCGAAGGCGATGACTCCTCCTAGCGCGACCGGAACCCAGACCTTCATGTTGCAACGCGGCCCGGAACTAGTCCATATCCTTTGCCCAATGGCCTTTGTTGGTCCCGCGGGTCGGAACCGCAGGACGCTAGGTCCTTTTGAGCCGACGACACTCCGGTGACTGTGGCCTGAGTAGGCTGAACGGGTCAGCCGATGGCCGACCACTACAGCCGGAAGCTTTTGGTCCTCTTTGAGGTCTACCAGGCTGAGCTACCGCGGGACGGTCGGCCGAGCCCCTCTGATTTCTTAAGCGTTTCCAAGCTGGGGGCAAAGCCAAATACGCGCCGAAGCTGGCGCGGAATCCGGACAGGTAGGATGATAGGTTGAGCTTCTCAGACTACGTGGCCCTCACGAAGCCCAAGATCATCCCCTTGCTGTTGATGGTCGCCTTCGGCTCATCGGTGGTCGCCGCCAGGGGCCTGCCTCCAGTCCTGGTGATCTTTGGCGTCCTATTGGCCGGCACCGCGACATCTGCCGGGTCGCTCGCTTTGAACAGCTACCTCGAGATGGGGATCGATTCCAAGATGAAGAGGACGATGAACCGCCCCCTTCCTTCGAGGAGGATCGTTCCTGCGTCGCACGCGCTGGGCCTCGGCCTGGGACTCGTCGGGGCGGGGGTGCTGGTCGCCCTCCTTACCCTGAACCTCGCTGCAACATTCTTCATCGCCCTCGGGGCAGTGGTCTACGTTCCCATCTACACGGTCTTCCTAAAGCCCAGGACCACCTGGAACATCGTGCTCGGGGGATTCGCTGGTTCCTGCGCGGCCCTGGCGGGTTGGTACGCGGTCACCTCCGACTCCGCGGCCATCGGCTGGTCCCTCGGCGCACTGGTCTTCGTCTGGACCCCGAGCCACTTTTGGAGCCTGGCCGTCATCACCGAGCAGGACTATTCGGCTGCCGGAATCCCCATGTTGCCTTCAGTCCTCGGACCTGCCGCCGCCTCCAGGTACATAGTTGCGAACACCCTTCTTCTCATACCCGTAAGCCTACTGCTGGCCATATACCTCACGGGCCTCGGCCTCCTCGTTTACCTCGCGGTTGCGGTCGTCTTCGGCATGCTCCTGCTCTGGACCAACCTGAAGCTCCTGAGGTCTCCCACCAAGGAGAACGCGTGGCTCGCATTCAAGTTCTCCAGCCCCTACCTGGCAGTCATCTTCTTGGTCGCCATGGTCTCTGCGGTGCTCCCGGGGTAGAAGGGCCACAAGCTTTTCTTAGATGGCATGAGGACTGACTCTGCTTGACAGAAACCTTCGTTGTCCACTACTCCGAGATCGCCCTGAAAGGCAAGAACAGGCCCGATTTCGTGAGGGTCCTCAGGCGCAACGTGAGCAGGTCACTCTCTCACCTTCAGCCGGTGATAACTTCGGAGAGCGGGAGGCTCCTGCTCACCGTGGAGGGCGACACCGAGGAGGTCGAGCAGAGGCTCGCAACCGTATTCGGCCTGGCCTGGTTCGCTAGGGCAGAGGTGACAAAGGCCGAGGTCGACCAGATTCGCGCCAAGGTGATGGAAGTCGCGGCCAGGGACTCAGGGGCCTCGTTCAAGATCGACGCCCGGAGGTCCGACAAGTCCTTCCCCCTTACATCGGCGCAGCTCGCCCAGGAGCTCGGAGCTGAAGTCGTGGCACAGACCGGGAGGAAGGTGGACCTCTCACACCCTGACAGTACGATACACGTGGACATTCTGAAGGGCCAGGCGCTCATTTATTCAGACAAGCAAGACGGACCTGGGGGACTGCCGGTCGGCACCGCTGGCAGGGTCGTCCACCTGTTCTCAGGGGGAATCGATTCCCCTGTCGCTGCCTGGCTTATGATGAAACGGGGGTGCACACCGGTCTACCTTCATTTCTATCTGGCGCCCACGCCGGCCTATCCGCTCAACAGCAAGGTCACCAAGCTTGTGAAGAAGCTATCAGCCCACAGCGGCAAGACCACCTTGATACTGATGCCCTTCGCTGACTATCAGCTCGCGACCTTTGGGGCCCCCGGCGAGCTCGAGCCCTCTCTCTTCCGCAGGTTCATGAGGATGACCGCGGAGGCGCTGGCGCCAGTTCTCGGCGCATCGGGCATCTCCACGGGCGACTCTCTCTCCCAGGCGGCTTCGCAGACTCTGTGGAACCTCAGGGCCTTCGACGAAGGCTCGTCGCTTCCGATACTCAGGCCGCTCCTCTCCTATGACAAGGAGGAGATCGTCGCGCTGGCGCGGAAGATCGGGACCTACGAGCAGTCGCTCGAGGAGTACAAGGACTGTTGCGCCATCGTCACCCGCCACCCGAGGACCAGGGTCAAGCCTGACGCCATCTCGGAGTACGTTCGCGTCCTCGGGCTCCGCAAGCTCGTCACAGAGTCCATCGAACACGGCACCCTGGTGACCTACAACCCCACGACCGACGAGCTGAAGAGCGTCCCTCTGAGGGAGGGCCTCCATCTCCAGGAGGTGCTCCCCGAAGCTGAGGCAAAATTATAAGCAAGGGCGGAGCGGCGTCAATAGTAGAGAAACTTGAGCGAAACAGTCCAACAGATTGAAGGCAGTAGGTTCCAGGAAGAGGTTGTGAAGTCGGCTCAGCCGGTCGTGGTCGATTTCTACGCAGACTGGTGCGGCCCTTGCAAAGTGATAGAGCCGATCATGAGCCGCCTCTCCAAGGAATACGACGGCAAGGTGAAGTTCGTGAAGATAGACACCGACGACAACCAGGAGCTGGCGATGCAGTTCGGGATTATGAGCATACCCACCGTGATGTTCTTCTCAAAGGGGAAGGTTGAGGACATCGTGATCGGAGCTGTGCCCGCGGCCGTGCTGAAGACCAAGCTCGACAACCTGCTGAAGGCCTAGAATCCTTTAAGACCGCAGGGCCTCGCCCGGGCCCGCTTGGACAAGAAGACCGGCCTTCTCATTCTCACGCTTTCATCACTCTTCTCCCTCGTTGTCGTAGGTGCCTACGTAGCCGCCCGCGGCTACGGCGAAGCCTGCGGCTCCGACGTCCCTGCCGACTGGCCTCTCTGTCTGGGCAACCTTCTACCTCCTCCCCAGGTCGGGCCGGTCGTGGAGTACACGCATCGACTTCTGGCCGCTCTCTCGACTCTCTTTCTGGCCGTGACGGCGTTCGTGTTCTGGCGAGACCAGAAAGCGTCGGGGCCGGAGAAGAGGATGCTCGGCCTGGCGGTCGCGCTCCTGATAGGCCAGGTGCTGCTTGGCGGCGTAGTCGTCGCCCAGAACCTAGAGGCCGGGCTTGTGGCGCTCCACCAGGCTATCGCGATCCTCATCTTCGGCCTCGTCGTGGCCGCGCTGGCTGTCGGCGGGCGCGAAGGGTGAACCGTTTTATCCCAAGACTAGGGGAGTGACCATCACACTTGGACCTGGAGACGCGCCTGGACCACATTAGGCGGGTGGGCGAGGAGATCATCACAGAGGGCGAGCTTCGCACCCTGCTCCAATCCAACGACCATCCAACGGCCTACGACGGCTTCGAACCCAGCGGCCTGGCGCACCTTCCGTTCGGAGTCCTGCGCCCCATCCTGGTGGAGGACATGCTGAAGGCGGGCGTGAAGATGAAGCTCTGGATAGCGGACTGGTTCGGCTGGGTCAACAACAAGATGGGCGGGGACCTGGCGACCATCCAGGAGGTGGGGAGGTACTTCATCGAGGTGTGGCGCGCAGCGGGAGTGGACATGAGCAAAGTGGAAGTACTCTGGACGAGCGACGCGGCCAAGAACGAGGAGTATTGGAAGAGGGTCGTAACGGTAGCGCAGAACTCCACCCTGGCAAGGACCCAGCGCGCCCTCACGATCATGGGCCGCACAACCAAGGACCTGATCCAGACTGCCCAGCTCTTCTATCCAATGATGCAGGTCGCCGACAT
>JACQFO010000036.1 GCA_016200025.1 Nitrososphaerota archaeon | reverse complement strand
TATCCTCCGAAGAGGCTGCCTCGCCCCAGTTCTAGCCTGTCCAGTTTCTTGGCGAGGGCGAGGACCCTTTTCGTAGGGACGACACCTGGTTCAAGGTCTGAGGACCCAAGCCGAGCGGCGAAGAGCTTCCCATCAGCCATGGCCACGAAGTCCGTCGTCCTCGAGGCGGCGCTGAGGAGGTCCTTCCCCGGCCTGGCGCGGGAGTTGACGAACAGGGCAGGACCTTCGACGGGCAGGTTGTATCGTCCGCCGCGGGACTCCTTGGTGACCTCCCTGAGCTCTTCCCTACCCCAGAGGTCCACTTCCTTGGCTCCCCTGACCTTCTCGGAGATGGCCTCGAGCAGCGTCTTGGTCCCCCGTCGCAGCTGACTGGTGTGCCTGAACATGCTGAAGGGCGCGAAGTCGTCCCAGTCCTCGTCTTCGAAGACGACGACCTGCAGGGGATTACACCACCTTCCCCATCTTCTTCATGTACTGGTCGTTCGCCTCCCTGTATGAACGGCGGTCACCGATGTCGGTAAATTCGCCTTCTACTTTCATTGCATAGAGCCTCGCACCATCTGCCCTCGCCCGGGCGAAGGTCTCTTTCATCCCGTACATCCTCCCCGCTGGGATGTATTCGAGGAACTTCTTTTCCATGACATAGCACCCGACGTTTATGTAGCCAGCGACCTTAGGCTTCTCCTTCCACTCTGCGAGCCTTCCCCTGGAGTCGGTCTCGATGAAACCGTACTTCAGTTCCGTGCTGTATTTCATCAGGACCATGGTTGCGGCCGCACGGCTCTTTTCATGGAAGTCGACGACCTTCCCCAGTTTGAAGTCGAGCAGCGCGTCGCCGTACAGGCAGATGAACCTACCTTTGACCTTGGCCTCCGCGGCCTTGAGCTGCCCTGCGGTGCCGAGGGGACGTGAAGACGCGGCGTAGGAAACGTGAGTTCCCCACTCCGAGCCGTCGCCGAAGTACTCGTGGACCATCTTGCCCAGATACCCTGTGGAGATCACGACGTCGGTGATTCCTTCACGTCTCAGCCATCCCAGAATGTGCTCGAGGATGGGCTTCGGCCCGACCGGGAGCATTGGCTTTGGGAGCAGGAAGGTGTATGGCCTCAGCCTGGTCCCGAGCCCGCCGGCGAGGATGACCGCCTGCAGGTCACTGTTCTTCAGCTGGGTTTCGCCTGGGGCCCAGGCCGGCCAGCTCGTCCTTATACGCTTCGTCGGTGCCAGAGAGAACGCAGGGGTCGATGATGAGGCCCTTGACGCCTAGGTCGATGATCCTCCCGATGTCTGCCCTCGTCACCTTCTTCTGTGTGCGCAGCAAAAGCGGCTTGGATGAAATGTTTGAGATGACCCCGAGTGTCGCGTAGTCAAGCACGCTGAACGGCGTTCCCCGGGCCTGGGCGGCGACCGTGGCCACGTCGATGGCCTCGAGGCCTTCCATCAGAGATAGCTGTTTCACCTGCTCGAGGATGTAGCCCGTGGCAACGGCGCTGATCTTCTTGACCCTAGTGTCCTCGAGGACGAAGGTCGGCATGTGGTGGGCGTACATCTCGACGAAGCTGAACGCGCTGGACATGGCCCTCTCCCAGTACTCCTGAGTGAGAGGCCTGCCTCCGCCCATGAACAGGCCGCAGGGGACCGAGACGGTCGATATGACATCGTTGATGTACGCGTCGTGGAGGTCGTAGCTCCCGAAGTGGCTGGGGGCGGAGCCCTCCTCACCGTCTATGTTGAGCATGATCGCATCGACGCCTGCCGCCTCCGCCTGTGATGCGAGGGAAGTGCTATTCTTGGGGAGGCTGGCAATTATGGTATACTCCCTGGAGCGCGACATGATATCGAGTGGCCTTCGCAGCTGGGGAACGGACTCCATTCTGCTCTCTGCGTGATTGGGGCGTGGCTGCTTACAAGAGAACTGCTCAAATGTGGTTAATGGGGTGATTAACTAACTTTCATCAAGCCGTGCAGATTCTCAGAGCCAGACTGCGATTCCCAATACGAGGAAGATGACCGTCAGGTATGGGCTGGTTATCTTGAACAATGTCCAGGCGGTCTCTCTTCTTCCGTCAATGGCCAGCTTGGTACTGTATGCCAGGACGACGGCTCCGAGAACCGTTGCAGTGGCAGCGTAGAGAACGTTCGGCTTCAGGAAGACCAGCGCGAGGGAGAAGGCCGCGAGCAATGCGCTCGCAGCTGCCACACAGATGGCGGCGATCCTTTCGCCGAAGACCACTGGAAGCATCGGGACCTTGGCAGCCTCGTAGTCTGCTTTGCTGAAGATCGCGAGGCTCCAGATGTGGGTCGGAATCCAGACGATTACCAGTGCGGACATGTAGATTGCTATCGGCGTCACAGTTCCAGCCACGGCGGAGTATCCGACCAACACTGGCATCCCTCCCGATATCCCACCGAGTATGATGTTCAGCCAGCTCCTGCGCTTGAGCACCAGGGAGTAGACCACGACGTTGTCGAGAAGCCCCAGGAGCATGAATCCCGCCGAGATGGGGTTGATCAGGAGGAACGGTATCAGGACCGACAGCACGGCCATGGAAAGGCCGTAGGCGAGGGCATTTCGCGGCCTTATCTCCCCGCTGGGTATGGGGCGGTTCATCGTCCTCTTCATGATGCTGTCGATGTCCCGGTCATGATAGTTGGTAAGGACGTCCGCGGAGGCGCTCCCAAGAATCAGAGAAGCGAAGCATAGTGTCGCAATGTACGCGGAGAATTCGACTCCCGCCTCCTTGTAGGCGACGAGCATGGCAATCATTCCCGTGAAGACAAGGAGACCCCAGATGCGCGGCTTCGTTAGCCTCCAGTAGTTTGAGATTGACTTCCCTATGGGCACGAGCAGGCCGTCTTCGGGCTCGATAAAACACTACCGCAGAGACCAGGTCCGTCGACTCTGGCAGTTTCGCTTCTAACCCTTAAATATCGTAGAGAGGCTTGGAATCCAAGACATGGCTTTCGATGCGCTTGAGCTCATGATAATCGGAGTAATCGTTGTCGTGATATTCCTCTGGGGCCCACAGAAGATCCCTGAAATAGCGAGGGCCCTAGGAAGGGCGAAGAGGGAATTCGACACGGCGTCGAAGGAGATGAGCGATACGGTGTCGTCCGTCGCGAATCCTCCTAGGCCCAAGACCGGGGACGAGTTACTCGTCGAGACCGCCCGCCAGCTGGGCATATCGACGGAAGGGAAGACGAGAGACCAGATTTCGCAGGAAATCGTGGCCAAAACCAAGAAGCCATAGGGCTTCGGTCGGAACCGTTATCTCACCTCGTTCGGCCAAGGTAAACGTTGTCGAAGGGGTTCAGGTTCAG
>JACQFO010000026.1 GCA_016200025.1 Nitrososphaerota archaeon | reverse complement strand
CGACGGCGAGGAGGTGGAGGGCTGGGTCCTAATGCCAAAATCGAAGGGGAAGGTCCCAGGCATCCTCTACGTCCATGGTGGGCCCAAGACTGCGTTCGGGCACGCGTACATGCACGAACTCCAGGCCTTTGCTGGGGCGGGATACGCGGTGGTTTACCTCAACCCCAGAGGAAGCGACGGCTACTCCGAGAAGTTCGCAGACATCAGGGGGAGGTATGGGACCAGAGACTTCGACGACCTCATGGAGGGGCTGGACCACGCGCTCAAGAAATACCCTCGGATCGACCCCAACCGTCTCGCCATCGCAGGTGGGTCCTACGGAGGGTTCATGGCGAACTGGGCCGTGGGCCACACGAAGAGGTTCAAGGCGGCGGTCGCGGACAGGAGCATCTCCAGCTGGATAAGCTTCTGGGGCACATCGGACATCGGCCCCTATTTCACCTACGACCAGATCGGTGGCGACCCGTGGAACGCCGAGGAGAAGCTTCTCAACGACTCACCGCTGAGGTACGCTCCCCAAGTTGAGACCCCCGTGATGCTCGTCCACTCGATGGAGGACTACCGCTGTTGGATGGTCGAAGGGCTGGAGTTCTTCACGGCCCTCAGGCGCATGGGCAAGGAGGCCGAACTGGTCCTCTTCCCCGGGGAGAGCCACGACCTATCCAGGGTAGGGAAACCCAAGCATCGGGTCTCTCGCCTCGAGCACTACATCCGGTGGTTCGACGGTCACCTCAAGCGAAGGCGGTAGACGCTCCTTCTTTCGAATTCGAAGCCTCTCCTTTCTACAAGCGCGAGGTCAGCTCCAAGGACCTCCACTGACAGTTGCCCGGAGCGGTGGTCGCTGCAAGACTCGAACCTACAGATGGTGGCGCGCTACGGACCGTTCTCCCCTTCCAAGTCCCCGTCTGGGGTGGAATGAGGGGCGCAGTGCTGGACTTGAATGGAAAACCTCTCCGCATAGCCGGTGGAACGACCTGCAAGCTTTAATCCAGGCAGGGGACCGATTAACCCAATGACAGACCTGGAAGCTGCAACCTTCGGAAGCGGCTGCTTTTGGTGCTCAGAAGCGGTCTTCTCCGAGTTGGAGGGCGTCGTAAAGGTGACTCCTGGATATTCCGGGGGGACCATAGAGAACCCAACCTACGATCAGGTCTGTTCCGATGACACTGGCCATGCAGAAGTCGCGCAGGTCACCTTCGACCCGGGCACGATCTCATACCGAGAGCTCCTTGAGGTATTCTTCTCGACGCACGACCCCACCACCCTGAACAGGCAGGGCGGTGACGAAGGAGCCCAGTACCGATCGGTAATCTTCTACGAAGGTGAGGAACAGCGCAAGTCCGCGGACGGAATAATCAAGGAGCTGAAGGACGAAAAAGTGTTCCGAGACCCCATAGTCACCGAGGTGTCTGCCCTCAAAGCGTTCTACCCGGCGGAAGACTATCATCGCGAATACTACCGGCGGAATTCCTCCAAACCGTACTGCCAGGTAGTCATCGCCCCCAAGCTCGCCAAGTTCAGGGCTCATTTTCAGACCAAGCTCAAGAAGCCTACACCCACCCCGAATTCCTGACAGGCTCAGCGGGGTCCACGTAGATTGGGGAACATAGTAGCTATCACCGGGACGCCGGGCACGGGAAAGAAGACGCTATCACCCCTTGTTGCTAGGAAGCTCGGACTTGCCTGCGTCTCCGTAAACGACCTGGCAGAAAAATACGGGTTGGTACGGGCCGAAGGGATGGTTGACACCGAGGGGCTCAGAGAGCGGATCTCCAAAGACTTCCGAGGACCCGCCTTGCTCTTCGGACATCTCATTCCCTATGTCCTCTCAAGGAGCGCAACACGCATCGTCGTCGTGCTGAGGTGCGAACCCTCGGTATTGAGAAAGAGGCTCCTCTCTCGGGGTTACCCGATGTCCCAGGTGAGGGAAAACCTGGAGGCTGAACTAATCGGCGTAGTTGCTGCCGACGCCCGCTCCGCTCTTGGAACGGCTAAGACGACGGAATTCGACACAACGCACCTTCCGGTCGCTCATGCTTCGGCCTTGATAGCCGAGGCCATCGTCGGCAATGGGAAACGAGTCAACATAGACTGGGTCAAAGGCTACAAATCGGCTCCGAGCCTCAGGTCACTTCTCTCAGGACTCGGAACAGAGCCCCCGTTGACCTGAACAAGGATCGGCCTTGGCATCCTAGTCACGCTTATCACGGCCTCGCCGACCTTCAGCCTGGTCAGGTGCTCCCTCTGCTTCGGGTCGAGGGTCATCGCATCGCCAATCATCGAGACATCCTCGGGCCAGGCTATTCGGTGGATAATCTTGGTGCCGGAATTCTTGACAACCTCCGTCGCAATCTGGCTAGGGAATTGGGCAACGAAGAGCATTGCTTCTCCGAATTTCCTCAACTCAGAGATCATCCTCTCTCCCACGCTGGGTGGGTCCTCTGAGCGCCTGGTCGGCGCAACATTCCGGGCTTCTTCGACCACGGTGAGGTGCTCCAACCCGGATTTGCGGCGCACTCTCTGTTCGTAGAGCATCTTGAGCACCATGTCACAGAAAACGGCACGCGTCTGGATGTCGCGGAGGTGTGCCAACTCGAATGAAACGACTTCGCCGACGAGCTCCTCCAAGGTGACCCGTCCCGGTCCCCCTAGGGCCCTGCCTGCCTGACCCTGCGTCAAGGGAACAAGCCTCCTGAGCAAGGCAACTTTGGTCTCGTTGTCGTAGGCTGACCTCAGCGGGTAGGCCTCGATTGTCTTCACAAGGGCCGTGATGGTTGGGACTTCCTCGGGCCCGGTCTCTGACAGCCTTTTCTGGAGCGCATTTCTGAACATGTAAGCCTGAGGATGCGTGAAATGGTAAATGTCTGAGAAGATATCAGAGACCATCGCGATATGTTCGCTCGGATCGGTATCCGGTCCCACCTCGAGGGGATTGATCGAGAATGAATCCTGGCCAGGGGCGATGATCCTGCCGCCGAGTTTCTGAATCACAGGGCCATACTCACTGTGCCAGTCCAGAATCATGACTGGCAATCCAGCTTCTGATACCTGCCTTACAATGATGCCGCATGTCGTGGATTTTCCGCTCCCTGTCATGCCAAGTATTGCCGTGTGTCGCTTCAGGTCGTCAAGCCTGAGCCTGAAGTCGTGGAGGTCGGAGCCCCTCGACCTCACTGTTCCCAGGAGGATGCCCTCCCTCCCCGATTCCGCCGAATTCGGGACATAGAATTCCGGAGATGGGTCAGCCGAGCCAACCGCAGGCCTCCTTTGGTCAAAGTTGCAGAGCGTGCTTCCAACCGCGGAGGTGCCCAGCTGCGGCAGAGGCCCACTCCCTGGAAGCAAGAGGTT
>JACQFO010000012.1 GCA_016200025.1 Nitrososphaerota archaeon | reverse complement strand
TCTCGGCCGGGTGGCCGGGGACGTTGCCGATGTAGACGTAGTTCAGGCCGGCCTTCTTGCCGATCTCGTGGTGCTTCTCGAGGGTCTCGATGGGCGTCCAGGGGAAGTCCATCATCTTGTAGTCGGGGTGGAAGCGTAGGAAGTGGACGGGGGTGTCGGGGCCCAGGTTGTCGTAGACCCACCTGCAGAGCTTCTCCGCAGCCTCCAGTGACTCCCCGACGCGGGGGATGATGAGGTCGGTGATCTCGATGTGGACCTTGGTCCTGATCTTGACCTCGAGGAGGCTCTGGAAGATGGGGTCGGCGTTTGGTATCGTGATGTACTTCCTGACGAAGTTGGTCTCGCCGCTGCCCTTGAAGTCGACCGTGACGCAGTCGAGGAACTGGTCCATCATTCCGACGGTCTCGGGCGTATCGTAGCCGTTGGAGACGAAGATGTTGAAGAGGCCCTTGGAGCGGGCGATCTTGCCGACGTCGCGGGCATACTCCATGAAGAGCGTCGGCTGGTTGTACGTGTAGGCGATGCCCTCGCAGTTGTAGGCCAGTGCGTTCGAGACTATTTCCTCGGGGGTGGCGTCGACGCCTTCGATCTTGCGGAGCTGGCTGATGTCGGAGTTCTGACAATATGAGCACGCCCACGAACATCCGCTGGTCGCTATGGAGAAGATCTTCGAGCCGGGTCTGTAGTGGACCACAGGCTTCTTTTCGATGGGGTCGATGTGACCGGCCATGACTTTGCCGTAGACCAGAAGATAGAGCTTACCACCTACTACGCCCCGAACCCCGCAGAAGCCCACCTGCCCCTCGGCGAGCTGACAGTTCCTGGCGCAGGCTGTGCACTGGACCCTTCCCGTCTTCAGGTTCCGGAAGAGCTCAGCCTCCCTGCCTGACGGCTGCGTGAGGGCGGCACGGGGTGACGACATGGTGCAGAGAAAGACGACCGGAGGGCATTAAGGCTTTGCAGGCGGTGAGGGGAAGATGAAGAAGGGCTCCATGAGAGCAAACGTATAATATGTTTGTACCGAGGCGACGAGGAAGACCCGACCTTGGTCGAATTCTTCCAGTTGCTCCTGCTCGGCGCAGTTGCGGGCTTCACGATCTTCCTCGGACTCCCCATCGTGCTCTTCGGAGTGAGAGAAAGAGTGAGGGGATTCCTGAACGCCATCGCCATCGGGATTCTCATCTTCCTCATCGTCGATGTCTTCAGTCATGCCTGGGAGGTGACCAAGGGAGCGAGCCTTTCGGCCTCTCAGGGGGTTGGTTCTGCGGGCAGCGCGGCCGCAGACTTGGTTCTTCTCTTCGGGGGGCTGGCGCTGGGCCTTCTGGGCCTTGTCTACTATGAAAGGAGGTACATGGGGCAGAACCCGGGAGGAGCTGCCGCGACGAAGCTCTCCATGATGATAGCACTTGGGATCGGAGCCCACAACCTAAGCGAGGGCCTCGCCATCGGGCAGTCCTACGCCTCAGGGGCCTTCGGGCTCGCAATAGTGCTGATTGTGGGTTTCGGCGCCCACAACACGACTGAAGGGTTCGGGATTACGGCGCCGCTGGTGGGGACGACTCCGAAACCGAAGACGTCGTTCCTTGCCAAAGTGCTTTTCATCGGCGGTGCGCCGACGTTCTTTGGGACGATTCTGGGGAGCCTGTTCTACTCCGCGGAGGCCTACATCCTGTTCCTCTCGATAGCGGGGGGCGCCCTCATCTACGTGACCATGGCCATGTTCAGCTCAGGCCGGAAACAGTTCGGCAACGAATTGATGATGGCAGGTATCTTCCTGGGACTGAGCGCAGGGTTCCTGACAGACCTGGTCGTAGTGCTCGGCGGGGCCTGAGGGCGACGCCTTCGCAGCGGAAGCTGCTCGCAATCAACGCCTCGGCCTTCGCAGCCATCTCAACGGCATCCTACTTCGACGTCTGGTCGCACAGGAATTGGTTCGTCGGCGTCGACCCCGCTCTCAATCCCGCCCACCTTCTTCTCTATGGAGGGGTGGGCCTCCTCTTCGCAGTCGCCTACTGGGAGCGCGGATCCCGGGAGGCCTCAGCCAGGGCGGCACGCTTCGGGCTGTTGCTGGTCCTCGCCGCCGCGGCCTTCAACGAGGTGTGGCACAGGGTCCTGCTGTTCGGGAACCCGCTCCCGGAGCCCTTCCCGGTCGAACCTCCTCACGTCATACTTGCAGTTGGGCTCATGGTCTGCGGGGCCGCGGCACTGTTACGACCTGCAACTACGCGCCCCTCAGGCGCCTTGGAGAAGGCATGTGTCTCCTTGTTGGCAGGCTCGATGTGGCTGATACTTGCGGGGTCGTTCTTCTACCTCGGAGGGGCCTACGGGAACTCAGCTTCGTATTTCCTCGCCGTTGCAATCGCATCGTTCTCCTCATCGCTCTTCCTCAGATACTCGTCTTTGTTCACGGGCGGGTTCGGTTACGCGAGCTTGGCCTACGGATGGTTTCTTGGAGTGAACTATCTGTTCTTTGTAGGTTTGAGTGACGGGCTGCCGCTTGGGATTCTACCAGTTCTGGCCGTCGACTACGTCCTTACGAGAAGGCCCGCAGGCCGCGCACTTTCCAAGTGGGCCGCCTCGATCGCCTTGGCTCTGCTGTACGGCCTGGTCTACTATCCTCTGCTGCCGTTGGATGAGACTCTTGCGCCCAATCTCTTCCTCGTAGTCAGCGGGGCTGGCGTGGCGGCGGAGTCCCTGGTTGAAAGGCTCGTGCGGGGAGGATGGCTTCGTCTTGTAGGAGGCGTGGGAGTCAGAAAGTGAAAGAAGTGAGGCGGGGTCGCGCCCCGCCCAGTCTCCTAGATCGTAGGTCTTGTGGCCATGTGCAGCTTCTGCGCGATTTCACCGGGCACTTCGGCCATCGAATGGGTTTCCTTGGCGTGCTACTTGACTTTCGCGTTCAGCTCGTCCATGGTGGTGCCCACCGCTGCCCAGCTACATCCGCAGACCTGCTGCAAGTCCGCTGAGAATCCGTTCATGTGTTAGCAAGTTGGGGTTTCCTAATTAGCGGTTTGCCCAAATCGCGCCCCAATCCCTACCAACTTGAACCACGGGAAATGAGATTTCGAAGAATGAAGCGTGCGCTACTTCCAGGTGAGCCTTACTAGGTTGCCCAGGGCCACTGTCTCCAGGGCATTAATCAGGACGAGGTAGGGTGCGGCTGCTTCCACCAACGGCTGGGCAGCCGGGACCTGGCCGTATAGGACGTACCAGAACACCACTATGACTATGTTCTGGAGGAGAAAGAAGGAAGCGACGGCTAGGAGGCTCATGGTCGCGCCCGACTTCAGCCGTCTCCAGCTCTGGAAGTAGAGGGCCCCAAGTATGACCACCAGCGCCACGTTGAGGAGGGCGAAGATCGCGGCTATGTTCATCCAGAAGATGTCGAAGGCCATCCTACGTGAAATCGCCTCTGATTCTATATCTAACTTTGCCCAAATCTTGCCCACATCGTTTTCATCGCTTCAAAGTGCTTCTCCGCATAGGGGGTCAGGAAGTACATCGCGCCGTAGGCTCCCTTGGCGCTGGGCACGAGGACTCCGTTCTCCTCGAGTAGCTTGATGTGGTGTTGGACCGTCTTGTAGTCGAGACCCAGTTTCTCGGAGATCTGGTTGGGGTTGAGGGGAGCGTCTTTTATCAGTTCGACGATTCTTACGCGGTTGTAGCCTCCCCGTGTCCCAACGAAAATGTATGTCATCACGCGTTTGAAGGCCGGGTCTATGGGAGAGGAGGTCGCGACCGACCCCTGCGCCCCAAACTGCCGAAGGCCCCAGAGGGACCCGTGGGTGGACAGGGCAGGGTGCAACGTCCCGACCTCGCTGGGGGGAGTTCTAAACCTTAGGCAGGGGTGAGTGTCAGGCCTTTCTCACCCAGACAGTCGTGCCCTCGAGTTTTACTTCCACCGAGGGAAGGGGCACCTGAGCAGGGCCGCCGACGACCTGGCCAGATTTCACGTCGAACCTGGACCCATGAAGTGGGCACTGGATGACATTCCCGTTGAGCCTTCCGCGGCCGACTGGGCCGCCGGCGTGGGTGCATTTGTTGGGATGTCCGAAGAAGGCGCCTTCGATGTTGACGACCCAGACCTCGGTGCCGTCGACCTTGGCTACCTTGATCTTCCATGGCGGTATCTCCGAGACTTCCGCGAACCTTTCGAACCCTTCCATCATTGTGGCATCACTCCGCCCGGGAAGAATCTCTGCGGGGATGTAAGTCTTGTGAACCAGTCGCTCTTCCCTTCTAGGATTCCCGGCATCTTCTTCCCGCTGAGCCAGCTCATGATTATTCCCTGGTCGCCCATCCCCTTGGCGACTGCGGTCCTCTTGGAGACCATGCCCGCGATCGGTATCCAGTCTCTCGGCTTCGACCAGTTCTCTCCCCAGATTTGGTCGGTGACGAATTCGATTCCTGGGAAGTAGCGTCTTAGCTTCTCATCCTCGTCGCCGAGCTGGTAGAGTTCGAGAATCAGCCGGTCGCCCCTAGGATAGACTATGTCGTACTTCTCCTCCATTGTCCAGAGAATCTTCTCTTCCGGGAACGCTTCTTTTACCCTCGGCGTGGGGGCGCTCGCGAGGATCACCGAACCTTCGGTGTCGAAGTGGGTCTCCAGCCCGAGGAAGGGCTCGAGGTTGGTGGCCACCACCAGATTCGTGCACTCGATGCGCGCCTTGGGAGTCTTGACCATGACCTTGTCCGCACTTTCCTCCCAACCCTCGGAGGGAGTCTTTTCGTAGACAGGGATTCCTTCGTGTTCCGCCATGGCTGAGGCGAGACGGGCGGGGTGGACCTGGCCGACGGCGTCGAAAGCGATGCCTCCAGCGAATTCTACAAGTGGGTAGCTCGTCTTCAGTGCGTCAGGAGACAGGAGGCGGGTTGGAAGGCCCAGCTTCTGGAGGCCGGCGTGCTCCTCTTCCACATCTGCAAGCTGGCCGTCGTTCTGGGCGACCATTATCGAGCCGCAGGAGCGGATCCCGCAGTCTATCTTGCAGTCCCTGGCCGTGTCCTTGATCTCCTGAATCACGCGGGCAGTTTCCAGCCACAGAGAGTCCGCGTTCTGCTGTCCGAAGAGCTTCACAGCCTCGAGGTAGTTGGTCCCGCTGCCGTAGTAGAGGACTCCTGAGCTCGCACCAGTCGCAGGTCCTCCGAGCTCGTCCCTCTCTATCAGTGCGACCTCCCTGCCCGCCCGCATCAGGCTCCGGGCGCATGAGACCCCCGCCATCCCTCCGCCTATCACAAGGACGTCCACTTTCAGGTCTCTCTCGAGGGGGGGCCGCCTCTTCTCGACCGGCCAGATGGGGTTTGCCTGCATTACTTGGAGCCAGTGTCTGCCATATCGCTTATGAATGAATTTCCAAATTGGGCCCAAATCCAGCCTAGGCGTCTATGAAATTTGGTAGTGATTTGGGTCTGAAGTCGGTTTCCCCTTATATACGCAGGTCGGCGCGCCGGTCTTCGTGGAAGAAATTTCCGGACGCAGACATGCCGTTGCCAGGATGATGTGGGCTGTCGTCGCCGTGGTCATCGTGATCGCAGGCGCGGGGGTCTATGTCTACTACAACGGCTATACTACAGGAAACAACAACACGACCAATACAACCTACAGGACAGGTACTACGGTGCCGACAAACATCATACTCAGCGGGACGACAAGCGCAGGTTTCTACAAGGGGCAAATCGTGAGCTTCTTGTATTCGCGGGACTACCAGTGCCTACCCGCACTCTCTAACTACGTGACCAATCAGACAGAAGCCAACAGCGCTGTTGCGCATACGATGTGCGAAGTAGCAGGCGGAGACAAGGATGCACTGCCCAACGCAGCGCCAGTCTTCATACTCGTGCCGGCCTACGCAGGTCTTTCGATCTTCGGGGTCCCGGCGCTGGGAGCGACGACCCAGGGCTACCCGGTCTTCAACAACAACGTAGTCTTCACCCAGTGTGGAGCGGGCATCGCGACTTCGGCCTGCTCTGACCATCCCCCACTAATCTACTCGCCATACTTCTCCCTCGTGGAGCAGCACCTAGGCATACACCAAGGGCTCCCTGCGGCATTCGGGGGTCCACTCCCTGAAGGAGTGCTTCCGACTCCAGCGCACAGCCACGTGGTCAACTATGTCGGCGGACCGAGCATACCGTGGTACGTAGTGACGGTGCTCGTCTTCGACCCGAACGTCATGCCAGACGGGCAGACTGGACAGTGCCATAAGTGGGTAAACTCGAATCTCACCAACCCAACGGGGAATTGTCTGAATTCGTTTACAGCCATTCAGAGCGCGCTGACCACCAAGACGACGGCCACGGCGAACGCCAACCAGACCCAGGACGACCCGATCTACGACACCCTGGGCGGAGTAGCCACTCAGGTCGCGATCCCTGGTGTGACCCTGGTCTCTGACACCTCGGCGACCAACACGAACCTGTTCCTCTGGTTCGCGGCCAACACCAACAACCCATTCAGCGGTTGACCTGTACAATAGGAAGGCGAGGAGAACCCTCGCCTGACTCCCTGTTTTCGCCAAACCTTTTATCACAAAGGCTAGGATGATGCTCGCTTGGCAGGACCTCTCGCCGCAGAAGTCAACCTCGGATTTCAGTCAACCTCGGATTTCAGATCCTTGCATTTGCGCTGATACTCGTCGGGGTGCGCTACGCCATAAGGACGCACAAGTCGTACGCCGCGGGGACTGAGGAAGGAAGCAACCTCGGAGCGAAGTCCGAGAAGACCAACAAGAACCTAATGACCTCAGCCGTGATTGTGTCGGGCGTGGGGGCGGTTTTCTGGATGGTTCCCAACTTCGTCTTCGGCTGGAACTACGGCACGAGCTTCCCCGAGTACGGGACGGGAGGGTACGGGAGCTATCTCACACTGTTCGGGACGTACAATCCGCACTGGTATCTCATACCCGCGATGGTGGCGGTCGGGAGCGCGACCGCGTTCCTCGGAGTGTATCTAGTCCTCCGGATGAGGTGGAGCGGGTTCCCACGGAGGCTCGCCGTTCAGAACTTCAGGCCGGTGATGATTACAACTTGGACCCTCTGGGTCCTCAATGTATTCATCGGGTTCATCGTGTACTACTTCTTCGCATACACTGGGACTGGTTAGGCAGGCCTCGTTGAGGCGACGGAGTGCCAGAATCCATCAACCCTACACGCTAGGGTGTTCTATGCCTTGATGTTTCTGTGTTGAGGTGAGAAAGGCGGCGTCAGCGCGCAGCCTCACTCCTCCTCGGGGCCATCACGGAATGTTGGGAAGAGTCTGAATTGCGGCGTTCAGCAGGGCGGGGTCTGGCTCGTAGTCGACGAGGGTGTTGTTCAGCCTGTCTTCGTAGGCCTTGAGGTCGAGAAGGCCGTGGCCGCTCAGGTTGAAGAGTATCGTCTTCGCCTCGTCCTTCCTCTTGCATTCGAGGGCCACGTCGATCGCGGCCTTGACCGCGTGGTTGGTCTCCGGGGCCGCGACAATTCCTTCGGTCTGGGCGAGGAGGATTCCGGCTTCCATGACTTCGTTCTGGGAGTAGGCGACGCTTCTCATGAAGCCTTTCTCGATGAGCATGGACATCGATGGCGCCTTGCCGTGGTACCTCAGGCCTCCTGCGTGGATGGGCGGGCACAGGTAGTTGTGGCCCACGGTGTACATCTTGATCAGGGGCGCGGTCTCGCCGGAGTCTGCGAAGTCGTACCTGTAGGAGCCTTTCGTTGTTGACGGGACGGCCTTCGGCTCGGCGGCTATGAACTGGGTGTTGCTCTTTCCACGGAGTTTGTCCCGCATGAA
>JACQFO010000032.1 GCA_016200025.1 Nitrososphaerota archaeon | reverse complement strand
TGCGTCGCCCTTCCGGCTCGCCTCGACTTCGTCCCTGGCGACGTTCACGTCCCTGCTAACCTCTGTCCTGACCCCGTCTGATACTATCGCCTTCGGAATCCATCTCTGCTCCCGAAGGAACTTGTCCATCGGGACGGTAACGACCCCCCTTGCGATTCCCATAGCGAAGAGATACGCTATGTGTCCGAGGGCCACCGCAGCCGCCCCGAAGAGGGGCAGGATGGGTGAGACGGCGTAGGGGTCAGAGGCCACAAAGGCCATGGCTATCGCATCGGCCTGCCCGATCGAGCCTATGAATGCAAAGGCGAGGGCGATGCCTCCGATCAGCCCTAGTTTGAGGAGCTGGAGTTCACCACCGCTGAAGTCTCCTCTCCACGCCAGGGTCACGAAGACCAGCGCGACGCCTGCGAGGGCCGGCACCCACACCAGGTCGCTGACCGAGCGCTCCTTGACGTCTTGGTAGGATGCGGTGATGAAGGACGCGGCTATCAGAAGCTGCGCATACACGACAATACATCCACCACCTCCGCATATAAGCAGCGCAGGGTATGAGGCGGCTAGCCTTCTATCTTCAATTTCTGCGAGGAAAATATCTCTTCGACCCTCTTCAGGGTGTCGATGTCCTCCAACGATTTGTCCGTGCGGATCCTCTTGATTCTCGGAAACCGCAAGGCGTATCCGCTGTCGTGCCTTCCGCTCTTCTGGATGCTGTCGAAGGCCACCTCCAGGACCACTTCCGGTGTGACCGACCTCCTGTAGCCAAAGTCCTTCAGGGTTATCTTCTTCAGTTTCGCAGTCATCTCCCCTATCTCCTGGTCGGTGAGGCCGCTGTAGGCCTTGCCCACAGTCTTGAGCTCCCCACCGTCGCGGACTGCGAATGTGTAGTCTGAGATCACTCTTGCCCTCTTCCCGTGGCCGTACTCGGCGGCGACGATTACGACGTCGAGCGTGTCGAGCTCCTCCTTCAGTTTGACCCAGCCCGAGCCCCTCTTGCCCATGGTGTAGACGCTCCCGGGGTCCTTCACGACGAGCCCTTCGTAGCCCAGGGCGCGGCTTTCGTCGAAGACCGATCTTATCTCGGCCTCCGACTTCACCACCATCGACCCGGCCATCGGGACCTCCGCCCCGGCCAGGATCTCCCGGAGCTGCCTCCGTCTTTCAGAAAGGGCCATTCCCACCAGCTCCTTTCTTCCTCGGAGCAGGATGTCGAAGGCGAAGAAGTTCACCGGGGCCTTCGCGGCTGCCTCCGCGAACCCTTCCATCCTTCTCAGCCTCCTTTGGAGCAGCTGGAACGGGAGGGGGCGGCCCTCTGCGAACGGGACTATCTCCCCGTCAAGTATGAAATCCTGCTTCACTCCTGAGAGGGCCTTGACGACCTCGGGGAAGCTTGTCGTGATGTCTTCCAGCCTCCTAGAATAGACCCGGGTCTCACCGCCCCGCCTGTGGACCTGGGCCCTCACCCCGTCGTACTTGTACTCGGCGTAGACCTCCTTCTCGAAGTGTTCCGCAATCTCCGAGGCGCTCGCCATCGGCTCCGCGAGCATGAAGTTCACGGGCCGGAAGGGCTCGATCCTTACTTCGCCGACCTTGCCTTCCGCCACCGTCTTTGCCAGCAGGCCTATGTCCCCGAGGACCATATGCGCTCTGGCGACTTCTTCCCTGGGAGCTGAGAATGCCTGGGAGATCGCTTCTTCCAGGAGTCCTGTCACGAGGCCTGTCCTCATCTCCCCGGTCAGGGCCTTCACGAGATACTTCCCTTCAACCGGGGTGGCCCTGAGGATCAGCGACTTGACTACCGCTCTCCTCCTTGCGGTCGCTCCCGACCCCTTCGATGAGCGGAGCTTCGACGATGCGACTTCTACATCTGCGAGGGTGAGAGGCTCGGCGAAGAGAGTCTGGGCCTTCTTACTCGAGAGCAGCTCCTCCGCCACTTCACCCAGGTCGCCGTGTCTGAGGTATGCCGCGGACACCTCCTTCGACGACGCGCCTGTGACCTCTTTGATTGAATCCAGGATGGTGGAGTAGCCCACCTGGGCCTCGTCCTTGCTCCCCCTCTCACTGGTCTTTCCCGTCGCCAGGCGCGCTGCGACCTGCGCCTCCTCCGGGGCGAGCCCCTTCAGATATTCTGCGAGTGTCGCGACCTTCTCCTTCTTGGATGTGGTGGCCTTGGCTTTCTCCAGCGCGCTGGCCAGCTCGTCGAACGGGGCGGGTCCCTTCATTGCCCTATCTGGATTGCCATGACGAGGGCTGCCTCTCCGTCCTTGTAGTAGGCCTCGAGGCGGCCCGTGACCTTGTATCCGAGCTTCTCATAGAGGGCGATGGCAAGAGAATTGGAGACGCGTACCTCCAAATAGGACTCGGTCGAACCCTTCTTCGCGAGCTCAGCGTGCGACGTGAGCACCAGGTTCGTGCCCACCCCTCTGCCGCGGTGCTCTTCTCTGACGGCCACAGAAACCACATGTCCCTTCCTGGCCAGCCCGAGCCTCCTCAGGTGCGAGAAGCCGTATTCTATCCTGCACATGATGTATCCGACGACCTGGCCCCCAAGCTCCGCCACCAGGAAGGTCTCAGGGAACTCCGCGAGGATCTCATAGTAGAAGTGGTCGGAGTAGTGCTCGGGGAGCGTCTTCGCGTTTATGTCAATCACCGCCGCGATGTCGTCCCTGTCGCACAGTCTGATCTGGTACTCGCCCGCCCTCGCGACTATCGCCTTCTGCAACTTCGGCATATGCCAACCTCTCGGTCGGTTAAGTTTTGCTGAACAGTGCGACTCCTTATTATCGAGTCGGCCGATGCGGGGCGGATTGTCAGAGAGCACCGTCGAAGTCGAGAAGGTCGTCGGCTCGAAATTCAAGGTCGTCGACATGTTCCGCCTCGAGGGCGGGGACGTCGAGTTCAGGGTGGCCTACGACGGGGGGACAAAGGACCGGTTCGTCGAACTGCACGGGGAGCTCCTCAAGCTCGGCTTCACACCCTCCCTGACGGGGTCCGCGACGGACTGCGTCTTGGTGGTGAGGAAGTCTCAGCAGGCCGAGGCCCAAAAGTCGCGCATTCCTGTGATTCTCGCCCTGCTTACACTGTCCTCTGTGATCGTCTTCGCCATCGTTGAACGGATCGTCTACGCGGATTTGGCTCCATCCGCTCCGGGGTACGTCGTTGTCCTTTCATACGGGGCCACCGTGGTTGCCCTCCTGGCTGCCCGGGAACTCGGCCAGCGGTACTTCGCTCGCAGGTTGGGTTCGAGCCCGCCGATTTCGCTCTTCTTGCCGGGCATCCCCTACCTGACCTCATTTCTTCCCACTCTCGGAACTCTGCCGCTCGTCAGACAGGCTTCCATCAACAAAGACAGGTTCTTTGATGCGAGAATCTCAGGGCCTCTCGTCTGCCTCGCTGCCGCCGTAGTCCTGTACGCCGTCGGCGACATCACCTCCACGCAGTCTGGCATCGGCCTGGAGCAGAGCCAGTTTCTCGTGTTCAACCCGAGCGTCATACAGTGGATTCTGGATTTTGCCCTCGCCCCGCTCGTAGGAGGCCTGCCAGGGCTCTTGAGAGTCTCGCCGATCGCCGACGGCGCCACGGTGGGCTTCTTGGTGGCGTTCATAGGGCTCATCCCGTTGGTCTCGTTCGACGGGGGGTACCTGGCCTCGCTCGCATGGGGAAAAAGAGCGGCGAGGATCGCCGGCTACCTGACAATCTTCCTGCTGTTCGTCATTGACATCAGCCACTCCCAGTCGTACTTCGCCATCTCGGTCCTCGCTCTCCTGCTCGCAGGCCGCCCTGCACCGGTGCTGGTGCTCGACGAGGTGTCCGATGTGTCTAGGCGGCGGCGGGTCTTCTACCTAGGCGCGATCCTACTTGCTGCCATGTCCCTTCCCATACCCATGGACTTTGCCAGCATCCCTCTAGGCTGACCTGACCCTGCACTCGGAGGCCCTTGTGACCAGGTTGACCTTCCCGGTCCTTCCCACCTTGTTCAGAAGCCTGCCGACCGCCTCGCCGGAGCCCTTGGCAGTGGTGAGTCCCAGCCGCTGTTTGGCGTAGACCTCCGGGAGGCCGGATAGGAGCAGCACGTCGTAGTCCTCCTTGAGCTTGTTCAGATAGAAGACCTCCTCCATCCCCTCGACGTACCTGTCGCCTTTCTTTCCGACGTCGCCAGAAAGCCTCCCTGTCGCCAACATCTCCAATGCAGTCGAACCCAGCCCCTCTGAGCACTCGGCCACGAGGAGAAGCGTCCCCGAGTTCCTCAGGCCGGCCAGTGGGCCCCACACGCATCTGAGGGCGGAGGACAGGGTGTCGTCGTACCCCCTCCCTCCCGCTCCCAGCACGAGCGCCTTCGCCGCCGGCATTTCTGCTTCGAAGAACCCGTTTTTCACCGCGTCGAACGGCGCGTCCTCCAGGACGGACCGGACCTTCCCAGCCCTTGGTACCACTGTGAGGAATGAAGGGCTCGCGATCTCCTCGGAGAGCTTCTCAAGCTTCTCATAGGAAGTGGTCCTTTGAAACGGAGTCGGTTCCATGCTCCTCCTCGCGTAGGTTGCGTGGCTCAGAGCGTGGGCCGCCCAGTTCAGGCATGCTTGCACCCTGGTGTCGACTATCCCAAAGAGCGGATCGGGCCTCGCGGTCCCGACGATGAGCTTCTTCCCTGGCCCTGTCAATTCCGGGGAGAGCACCGGCTTGTCCCCGGCCTCGGAGGGTACGGGCGGGGGCAAGGTCGCCACCCTTCCCTTGAGCTCCGGCAGCGCAGACTCAATTCTTTTCGGCGCAGAGGAAAGGATTCTTAGCCTCTGGGCAGATACGATCCCCGAGACGATTTCTCTTAGGAACTCCACCGTCGTGGGGTTAGAATCGCAAATGAACAGGGCGGCTGCGTCCTTGACAGCAGCGAGCTGCCTCTCTGACTCCATCGTGCCCTTCTCTGGCTCAGGGTCGAGGACAGCACCCAGGTTCTCAGCCTGCAGGGTGACGAGTGTCTCCACTGACCCGAAGGGTATCCAGATTTCTGGCAAACATCAACTCAGGTTCCAAGTTGGTTTAAAAGCTCGAATTGTGACCTTTGCACTGTGACCTGGAAGAATCGCCGTGCGAAGCTTCGCAGTCTCGCGGAGGGGCTCGTCAAGGTCGGCGCATTGCAGTTTGGGACCTTTACGCTCCCAGACGGGAAGGAGAGCTCGTACTACATCAACCTGAAAGGGCTTCCAAGCTACCCGGGAGTCTATGGCCTGGTCGCCGAGGCTGTTGCCGACGTAGTCTCTAAAAAGGCGCCGAAGGCTAACGCCCTATGCGGCGTACCCATTACAGGCCTCATCATAGCTGCTCCCGTGGCGACCGCTCTCAAGATGCCCCTGAACTACACCAGGCTCTCTAAACAGGCGAATGAAAGGGTCGTAGAAGGCGAGGTCAGGCCGGGCTGGAACGTAGCGATGATTGACGACCTGTCCAGGTCGGGCAAGTCGATCTTGGCGTCCGCCAAGGCGATCGAACAGGAGGGCGGAGACGTGACCCACGCTGTGGTCTTCATCGACAGGATGGAGGGGGCCCGGGAGAGGCTGAGCAAGCAGGGAATCGCACTGCACTGCGTTACCGACGTGATAGAGCTGGCGGACACGCTAGCGTCTATGGAGCTAATCTCCCAGGAAAACCAGAAGGCGATAGTAAGGTCCGTCTGGCGCCGTCAGTAGGCCATCAGGTTCTTTTCTTCAAGGGTCACGTGCAGGCTGTTCACGGCCCTGTAGACTTCGCTCTCATTCTTCGCGCCGGTGCAGACCAGCTTTCCTGAGGCGAAGAGGAGTATGACCGTCTTGGGGTCGGCCATCCTATGGATAAGGCCCGGGAATTGTTCCGGTTCGTACATCGACTTTGG
>JACQFO010000035.1 GCA_016200025.1 Nitrososphaerota archaeon | reverse complement strand
GAGCTGCAGAAGAGACCTGTAGACCGTCGGTTCAAATCCGACCGCCCCCACATTTCTACCGCACCCAGGGACCTTGATTCATTGAAGCAACCCAAACCAAGGGTCGAATTAGCTTAAGTCGAATTTGTGCGGTGGAAAATGACCCTTCGCAGTCCGAATGCCGTTACATAGGCCGCCATGATGAGGACGAACCAGTTACTCAGAAGAGGAACGCCACCAATGGCGATGGAAGAGACGAACCTTGTTGCATGGAGGGCCATCTGGTCGTTCGCGAAGACTGCAAGACCGACCTCTAGTACTAAAACCAGAGCCGCGCCGAAGGTGATGCCAGACCTGAGCGCGGGACCGAGGTCCTGGCGCAATCTCATCAGCCAACCGGGCCATGATGAAGACCATGAGTCAAGGCGATAGAGAGTCCACCCGACGACGGCAAGTAGAAACGCCGAGAACGCTTCCAAACCGAAAAGTAAACCCCCTGAGTTGTTTGCGTACTGCGACCCCCCCCAAGGACGTAGATCAGCCGGCGGGCGGCGTCGAAGAATGGGTTCATCGCCTTGGGAACGTTGTTCAAAACGTCGATGACTGCCATCGTGATGAAAATCGACGTCCCGATTATCGTGAAAGTCAGACCGAACCCCTTGCGGACAAGCTTTGGACTGAAAGAGGAGAAGACGAGCAATACGGCGACCAAGCCAAACCCCTCGGCCAATTCGACAAATGTGCGGAATGTGGCGACGGAGGCCCAATATGACTCCGAGTAGACGGTGGGAGGAGGGGATGGAACGTTCGTCGCCGCCAAAGTGACGAAGAGCGAAGTGACCAAGGCCGATGAAAGGATCAAGGCCAAACCAGCCCGCTGATTCAGGGGCGCCAACCAGCGCAGATAGGAGGAGCATTTCTTATAACGGCTCCGTCCCGAACGGAACGCAGAGAGCGATTTGAAGAACCCAGAGTCAGTGGCGAAGAAGATCCTTGAACGCGATCCCGCTTTCCAGTGGGTCGTTGTCCTCGACGCGCATGGTGATACAATCGCCCATGTCTACTCGGAGAGCTACAAAGATAGAATCAAGGTAGCAAAGCAGACCCAAGAAAGGCTCGGGGCAGTCGACACGGTCTTCCTTGCGGCAGCCGCAGGGGCGGAGAAGTGGTACGGGAAGATGGAGTTCATACTGCTCGCCTACAACAAAGCCAAGGTGATGCTGATGTACAGCGAGAAACACGACGCATACTTCGCCGCGAAGATTCCGCGATCCTCGATGGCGGAGCACCTGTATCCGAAGGTCTGCTCAATCCTCGGGAGAGACTCGGCGGGAGTCACGCGCCGTGAAGCTCGATAGGAAAATCAGATTTTCTCGACGAAGGACGGAACCCCATAGACCCCGTCGTAACCTGGAGCAAACTTCAACCTCCCCTCCCTGACGGCGATTATCGCCTCCGCGACTTCCTTCTTCGTGGTTCGAAGCAGACCCTCGAGGGTCGCGTCAAGCAGGACCGTGAGCTCGCTCCCGAAAGCCCGGATCAGGCTGTCCTGTTCCTCTAACACGCCCCTGGCGTAAAGGCGGTTCACCCCGGTCGCCACTGAAATCACTTCGTAGAGGGGAAGGAGGTCCTTGAAGGGGACCCGCCCCGAGGGGACGAATCCTTCTGGACGCTCAGCGAGGCCTTCGAGCCTCTGTAGGACGCCGATGGTCAGTTTCTTCCCGCAGTTCGGGCAGTTATTGTCTTTCGACCTGGCCTCCGCCGGGGTGAGGGCCACGCCGCACTTCTTGTGGCCGGTGAGATGATACTTACCATAGGCCGGGTCGACCTCGATGGTGTAGAGGAACTTGCGCAGGTCGTTGAGCCTGATGGAATCGAAGACCTCTCTGTAGGTCAGCTTCTCGAACTCGAAGACGTTGGCCTCCCGCCCCAGGCGCCAGGGGTTCTGGGAATGGGCGTCCGAATTCGAGACCAGGGCGACCTTGTCGAGGGAGGAAAGGCGCCAGTTCATCGCCGGGTCAGAGCTTAGGCCGGTCTCGATGGCGAAGATCTTGCTTGCCTGGTCTTTGTAGCACTCCTTGAGAGAATCGAACCCCGACCGGCTTCCGAAGACCCCGAACCACGGCGTCCACGCATGAGAGGGGATTACGACCACCGAGCTTGATATCGAAGTGAGCCCCTCGACCAGCTCCGCGGAATCGATGCCGGTCAGGACGGGCCTGCCGTCGGAGCTGAGATTGCCGTACTTCGAGAGCATCTCGTTGATTTGAGAGACAGTGGGGAAGTCCGGGGAGTAGATGAGATGATGGACCTTCCGAGTCCTGCCGTCCTGCTCGTGGACTGTGCTGACCTCTCCCGCGAGCATCCAGTTCATCCCGCTGTAGCTGAAGAGCCCCGTGCCCGAGATGGGTTCCAGTTTCGACTTCAGCTCCGAGAGCCAGAGGGGATGGGTGAAGTCGCCCGTCCCCAGAAGATTGAGGCCCTTTACCCGGGCTCCCTCGGCGAGGTGCTCGAGGTCCATGTTCTTGCTGGTCGCGATGGCGTACTTCGAGTGGAGCTGGAGGTCCGCGATTACTTTCATCCAGCGGGTGACGGCTGAGGCTTGTTAATTAACGGCTAATTCGGGACCGGAAACTGTGACCCAAGAGACGAAGAAGGGGATGTGGGGGCCTGTCCCTCTGAGGGTGAAGCTGCTCGTCCTCGCACAGTTCCCGAACAGCCTGGCGTTCGGCTATCTTGTCATCTATCTGACTGCCTACTTCCCCGAGACTGGGATTGGGTCTGACGTGGTGGGCCTGATTATCGGAGCCGAGGGACTGGTGCTTGTGCTCTCCGGGATTCCGTTCGCGCTCCTCTCGGACAGGAAGGGGAGGAAGTGGCTTGTGATAGCTGGGAACGCGATCTTCGCGCCGACGATCCTGATCTTCGCACTGACCAGGAACATAGAACTAGTTTTCGTCGCCGCGATGCTTGGAGGCCTGGGAGAGGCCATGGGGCTTTCTTCTTGGAATGCGCTGCTGGCCGACCAGACAGACCTGACCAACAGGGACTCGACCTTCTCGCTGTCCTTCATAGTGGGAGGCGCCGGGTTCGGGCTTGGGTCGGCCCTTCCGCTCGCGTTCCCGCCTCTGGAGTCGGCACTCAACGCGAGTGCTATGGCAGTGCACTCCTCGGCATTCCTTTTCCTGGGGGTGGGGAGTTTCGTGACCCCCGCGCTGTACCTGTTCCTTCTCCGTGGGTACAAAGAGAGAACCCCCGAGAAGAAAGAAGGGGGAATGAAGCTCGGGGGACTCGGCCAGACCCTCAAGTTCTCGGTGTTCAACAGCTTCATAGGCCTGGGGGCAGGGCTCATCATCCCCCTCATGGCGACCTGGCTTCTGTACAAGTTCGCGGTCCGGGACACCTACAGTGGGCCCTACCTCGCGCTGGCGGGGCTCACCATTGCCTTCTCCGCGATTGCTAGCCCATGGGTCTCCAAGAAGTTGGGCCTGTTCAGGGCGGTGATTACGACCGCTGGGAGCTCGACGCTGTTCATGCTCGCCCTTGCGTTCGTGACGAACGTCTACGTGGCCGCAGGCGTCTATCTAGTCAGGGCAGGCCTGATGAACATGAATGCGCCGCTGATGGACTCCTTCCTCATGGGGATCACCGAGCCAAAGAGGAGGGGCCTCGCGAGCACCCTGAACGCGATCATCTGGAGGCTCCCCAACAACGTCAGCACGGTCTTGGGAGGGGTCATACTTGCCTCCCCAGCGTACGGGGTGCCTTCTATCGGGCTCACCAACCTCGACGTCCCGTGGGTCCTTGCAGCGGCCCTATACGTACTGGGATTGGGGCTCCTCTACGCCAACTTCAGAAACGTGAAGCCTACGGGGTAGTTCCTGGGGGAAGAGGGATGGGCCGGCTTCGGAGGTCGTTTTTTTCCACTGATTCACCAAGTGTCGCGAAAGAGCTGATTGGGAAGAGGGTCGTTCGGGTCCTCGGCGGCGAGAAGTTGGCGGGTCTGATCGTCGAGGCTGAGGCCTACCGCGGGGCGGACGACCCAGCGAGCCACGCCTTCAGGGGAAAAACGCAAGGGACCTCGGTGATGTTTGGCGAGCCCGGGCACGCCTATGTCTATTTCGCGTATGGGAACCATTGGTGTCTCAACTTGACTGCCGAGCCCGAGGGGACCCCGGCCGCGGTCCTGGTCAGGGCCCTGGAGCCCCAAGAGGGGTTGAAGGTCATGATGAAGAACAGGGGCGTGGACAAGGTATTGGATGT
>JACQFO010000031.1 GCA_016200025.1 Nitrososphaerota archaeon | reverse complement strand
CCACAGGTTGCCCGGATCGTCGAATGCAATGCCCGCGGGGTAGTGAAGGCCTCCCGGGCCTGCGGCGGCTCCAGATGAGGTGAAGTCCGATTGTCCTATGACCAGCGAAGCCGACTGCCCTGTGGCGAAGCCACCTCCCTTCAGGTACTCGAGCACCCGGTAATTCCCACCGTCAGCGACCCATAGGTTCCCTGATGAATCGAATGCGGCCGCCTGAGGAGAATGGAGTCCGGCAGCAGTGGTTGCAGACCCGGTCGATGAGAAGCCGGTCTGGCCGATTACGATCGTGGCACCCTCACCATTTGAAAACGACGAGACAGGAAAGGGGCGCAGAAGCATGAAAAAGAGCAATATTACAAGAATTGCGACAGCCACGGTTTCGATTGGGCTTCGTCGGTCCGACAGCTTCCCCGCAATCGACATTGTGATATTTCCCTTCTACCGCGATAAGACTCAATCTTAAGCTTTGAAGTCGCCTAGTGTGGGTGGGAGTGCAATGCTTGGGTGTGTCTCCCCATCTAGGCTAACATGCGCACACATGTAAATCGAATAGTTCTACGGTGGTGCTTTCGATTCCTTTCGCCGATGTTCGTTGGGCTCCCGAAGCTGCCGAGGAACAGCGCCCCTCCCCCGGCTGCGAGGACGGCTGAAGCGGACAAAGTAACCAGATCCTTTTGAAGATAGACCTTCCGAGGAATCTCCACGCCCGAGTGACCGTTGCAACCCTTTACGTTCGGGACGTCCGGTAGGCTTAAGATGCATCTTGCTACGCATATTGGCAAGTCTATCGGGCTCGATATTGGACTCTTTTGAGTGCGGGCCCGGTGGGACCCGAATGGAAAACCGTGTCAGATGTGGATTTGAATTTGAGCAAATCCCAAGACCAATCAGAGGTAACTTCGTCGTCAATCTGGGCCGCCTGGGCGCTTCTTCCCGGTCGTCCTGTCTTCAAGGTATGACACCTTAGTCGTGAACGGCTTCTTCTTGAGCTCGAGGTCGAGCTCCCTTTCGTGCCTGGCGAAAAGCACAGGAGCAGAGAGTGTCTCGCCCATCGCGATGGTAACACAGTCTACCATGGACATACTTCTCTCGCACTTAAGACTGGCTGCGGCGTCGAGAAAGGAAGATGAAGAAAGGATTCGGACCTGACTTGCCCGCCTGAGGAGCCCCACTGAACGTCTGCTGGCTTCGGGTCCCACTTTCTTGCACAATACATAGGCAAGCTCCATCACGTTCAATTCTCCCGTCAAGGGAGTCCTTAGGCTCCCACTGAGGATCTCGTCCCGGAGCTTTCTGGATGGAGACGAGTCTACGGCGAGCTCGATAAGGACGCTTGTGTCAAGAACGGTACTTACGCTTGGCTCTGAGCTCATCCAATCTCCTCTCTTCAGCAAGTGCGTCCAGCATCTCCCTGGGCTCCATTCCTGTGACTGAGCCTACGAAACTGGCGAACGCGTTGGGATCCTTGTCCTCCTTCATGACCAGGTGTGCTATCGCCGCATCGAAGTCGACCCGTTTCCCTGTGCTCTCCTGAAGCCTTGCTGCGAGTCGAAGAAGGGCTTCCTTCGTTTCACTGGAGACCCGTATGGTTTCGGACACAATGTGCACCACGTATACACAAGCTACAGTCATATTTAAGCTCCACGGAAGCCCCGATGGAATAACTTGAGGGAAGGAGGTCTGTGGACGGGCCCGGTGGGGTTTATACCCAAATAGGGTTCAAACCCTCTTCTGAAAGCGCAACCCGGGTTGAAATCCCGTCGACCGCATGACCGCATATTAGGAGTTCGCGTCCTACCTGATCCACTTCACAGTCAATCCAATGATGGCGCGAAAGTGCTGGTCGTCGGTATAGCAAGGAACGCCAAGCACCTTGGCCGTGGATGCGATTAGGCTGTCGGCAAATGGTACGCCATGCTTATGCTTGATTATGGCCGCCTGAACTGCCACTTCCTTGTCCACATCGACCAATCGAAAATCCTTGGCTAGGGAGTTCGTCCGGATTATCGCCACGTCCTTGCCTTCCTTTTCTAAGGTTAACATGTAAACTTCGGAAAGGGCAGCCGTCGAGAGGAAATTGGGCTTTGAGGCTAGAAGGACGTCCCTGATTCTATTCTGTGTGTCCTCATCTGAGGAGTAGAAGAGCTCGACTAGGAACCTGGTGTCATAGGAAGTGCCTTTCAATCCTCTTCGGCTCTCAGTTCATCCAGAATCCTCTTCATCTCATCGACTGAAGCGGCCTTGGCGCCTGAGCCTATCAGTTCAAGCGTGCTCTCTGCTTTCTTGAACAATATGCCCCTGCCGGTGTCTTCAACCGCGAGCCTTGTGCCTTCGGAAATCCCGTACTTCCGCCTTAATTTCACAGGTACAGTAGTTTGGCCCTTCCGTGTTACTACGACTTCCTCGGTCATGCTCTCTGGTGGTATTACCTACCCCTAGTACTACTTAAACTGAGCGCTTTCGTCCCCTATGAGACGCGAGTTGAGGCTAGGCTGACAATGTTCGGGGCTGAATTCCCGGCGACAGCACCTTCATGGCTCTGTAGGGTCTTCTCAAATGCTGCCTTCGTCATTTCTAGCCTACATGCTACATGCAACACACTTTTACCTTAGGCTACGACCTGCGTACAAGCAGATGCAGGCGGGGCTGCACCGATGGGTCGCATGGCTCTCGATCGTTTTGCTTGCGATGTCAGTTGCATCCATTATTGGAGTCTCGCGCATCGCTTCTGCCCAGTCACCGACGACAACCTCCGTGAACTGCTCGCCCCCCTCGATGGTCGCAGGTTCGTCAACTGATTGCACCGCCACCGTCGCCGGGTCAAGCCCTACCGGCGACATTTTCTGGAACACCAACAGCGGGACCGGCTTGTTCAGCACTCCATCCTGCCACCTGTCTGCAGGCTCATGTTCGACATCCTACTCCGACAGCACCCCGGGCACCTACACCATCGTAGCCAACTACCTCGGGGACTCGAACAACTCTCCCAGCAGCCGGAGCGCGTCCTTGACGGTGACGTCTGCTTCAACCATCACTACCTCCACCATGTCCACGTCCACGACGAGCTCGACGACTGAGACCATCCTGACCACGGAGACGTACATCATCGTCGTCACGCAGACCTACCACAACACCACGGAAACGACGGTCACCCAGACCGGTACGATTGTGATCGTGAACACTGTGACAGCGACCGTCCCTGCCTCTCTGACAGAGACATCGACCACAACACTGACGCAGGCTTCGTCCGGTCTGACCCAGGGCGCCCTGAGCGGGATTCTGCAGGACCCTGTCACGGTCTATGCCCTTGCCTTGGCCGGAGTTCTCGGTGCCGTGGCAGTGGGTTATGTCGTATACAGGAACTCGCAGACTGGCGGGAAGCAGGCTCCCCCGGAGGCTCCACCACCGCCTCCACCAGTAATTACACCCGGCCCTGAGTTCCCTTCCCCCCCTGTTGACATGTCTCGCCCACCCAAACCGCCGCCGAAGCCAAAGGAGCAGCCAGCACGGCCAAGGAGGTCTGGCGCTTGCACATGTGCAGAACTGAATTTCGACCTCGACGTTGCCCACAGCGACTATTCAGAAAATCCGACGGTAATCAAAACCGATGACAAGAAACAGCACCTGCAGATAGAGTTCGTCGCGTGGGTAAGCTTCGTGTGCCAAGGGTCGTTCGGAAATTGTGGGGTAGTGGTGACATCTAAGGCCAGCGGCTCGGCGTGGCTGGGCCAACTTGCGGTCGAACCAGTTTCCAAATATCTGCTCTGTGAGCATTGCTCAGAGACGGGAGAGAAGTGCGAGAATGCCGTACTAATCAAATGCCAGAGTGGTGCCCTGAGCGCCGGACAAATGAAAGAAACTCCCTTTCATTGGAAAGAACAGGATTATCTGGTGAAGCTCAGCGTGGAAGCCGAGTGCGGAAAGTTGAAGGTCAAGAAAGAAATCACGATCGAGGGAGAGATTAGGTTTGCCACCCCTGACACGTTTCTTACATGGACGAGCCATTCGACCCATTGACGCCTACGGTCCGGATTGAACCTCTCGAAGTTCGCAGTGGCCCCCGGATCGAGGTCGACACGTGTCCCGGAAAGGCTAAACAAGTTGTGTCAAAGGGTGAGGCTGGCATTCCGTGCGCTCGCAGGGACCATCCTATCCAATTGCCTCAAATGAGCCGTGCGACTAGATAGCTCGATTCGAGCCTTTATCGGCGAACATAGTGCTCAAACAGACTATTTGTCAGCGGGCCCGGTGGGGTCCACCCCCAAACAGGTCCGAAGAGTGGATTCCAGCGCTCTAGGCGCGTTTCTTCGTCTCAGTTACGTTGCAAGACGAAACATGGTCTGCCATCCTCCCTACGTTGGATCCTTTCACCGGACTTCGATGGGTAATTGTTGTGCCTCTTTTCTTCACCTAGCACCTCTGACTCCGCCGCTACTTCCAATGCCAGTCCACTTCAGAGACAGGTACCAGAAGGCCGAGAAGAAGGCAACGTAGAGCAACATACCTGCGTAGAGGTGAACCACCTCCATCGCATCGAACCCATACAGATAGCCCGTCAGAACCACGGCGTCGACTCTCACGAGGCTGACCAGATATGTACCGACGAGTCCCACCGGAAGCAACGGCAACGCCTTCCTTGGAGCCTTTCTCCCCACGTCCACGAATATCAGTGCGAAGGCGACGGAGAATACGAATACCTCCTCTATCCCTCCACAGGCCTGGGTGACCGATACGGCTGCGACCTTGGAGACCGAGGGAAGGACTATGGTCGAGCCCCCTGCTATGGTGGCCCCTACCCCCTCTGCGTTGAGCACGAGGACTCCGAGTCTCGTCGTTAGCTGCATCAGCAGGGAGCCATAGACCGAACCGAAGACAGAATTCTGCCAGTCGCTAGGCGAGAACAAGCCGAGGAGGAGGATGGCGACGGCGAAGATCGGTATGGCCCTCTTGAACGGCCGCAAGAACTTCAGATGAGGCAGGCAGAGATAGAGTCCGGCCGAAGAAAGGAGGACTCCGAGCGCCACGAGACCGAGGGAGCTCCCCCCGTTTGCTTCGTAGACTGCCTGGTGAATGAGGTAGGCGGCGAGCCCCGAGGCAACCAGAACCAATCCTACTGCAAGTCTTGCTGCGGGTTTCCTATCCACTTCCCTTCTTCACCCTTCTGGCACTCTCTCTCCTCAGTAGAGGAAAGGAAGACAGGGTTATCGATGCGATGACTGGGGCTGTATCCAGCATTGGACAGGAACCGTTTCGCCTCCCAGCAGCCTTCTCCTCATCACTGCGTAGATTAGCACAGTAATCGCGAGCACGACTGGTATGGCGAATGGGAACGGAAACGATGGTATCATAGGTGAGCCTGGGGGGTCGCCCATGGCGAGCGGAGTCCCCGTGAGGGCAGACACCAATATATCGCCGCAGACTTTCACTCCAGGCGTCACGGCGATCGATGCGGCTGTCGCCCACACCGCTCCAGTCCAGTACTTCAGGATGGTGGAGGCATCGGCCGACGCGTCGTTCACGCAGACTGTCGCAGTCCCCGGGCTGATTCCCGACACACCGACGTCGAAGAACCCGTGGCTTGTCAACAGGCCGGTGATTCCCGTACCGCCGGGCTGGGCGCTCAGGTCCGCCGTGTAGATGCTCGCAGTCGTGCCCGACACTACACCCGTCGCGCTTACCGTCAGCCCGGTGGTGGCAAAGGTCTGAGTCGGAACGGAGGTGCCCACGACCGCAGGCGCCAGCGTCTGCGTGGATGAGGCGAGAGCCTGGTATCCGAGGACGCGGTTGTTAAGATAGTCACCAACCCAGAGATTCCCGGAGGAGTCGAACGTAATGCCTTCGGGGTCGCCCGCGCTGGTAGATGTGGTCGCGACAGCGCTCGATGTGAAGTCAACCTGGCCTATGACGAGTGTTGCGGCTTCATGGGTGGACAAAGGAGCGGCGAACTTCAGGACGCGGTGGTTATCCGTGTCACCCACCCAGAGATTCCCGGAGGAGTCGAACGCCACGACAAAGGGACCGAACAGGCCGGTGGACGTGGTCGCGGCGGCGCTCGTTGTGAAGAGCGCCTGGCCTATGACGAGTGTTGCGGCTTCATGGGTGGAGAGGGGGGCGGCGAACTTCAGGACGCGGGCGTTATTAATCTCACTCACCCAGAGATTCCCGGAGGAGTCGAACGTAATGCCAGCGGGATTGTTCAGGCCGGTAGATGTGGTAGCGGCACCGCTCGATGTGAAGTCGACCTGTCCTATGACGAGTGTTGCGGCTTCATGGGTGACTAAAGGAGTGGTGTACTCCAGGACGCGGTTGTTAGAATAGTCGGCAACCCAGAGATTACCGGAGGAGTCGAACGCCACTCCATGAGGCCGGAACAGGCCGGTGGATGTGGTCGCGGCGGCGCTCGTTGTGAAGAGCGCCTGGCCTATGACGAGTGTTGCGGCTTCATGGGTGACTAAAGGAGTGGTGTACTCCAGGACGCGGTTGTTAGAATAGTCGGCAACCCAGAGGTTCCCGGAGGAGTCGAACGTAATGCCATGTAAGCGGTGCAGGCCGGTAGATGTGATAGCGGAAGCGCTCGATGTGAAGTCAGGCTGGCCTAGAACCACGTTGGAGTTCTGACTACTCGAAACAAATGCGTGCACGTTCGCGACGCCACCAACCATCAGGAGCAGCCCTATGGCAAGGGGGATGAGCCATCGGCTCGGTAGCCGCTGGACGAGGGGCGCTTCACCGCCACGGCTCGGCGTGATTGGGGAAAAGACTATTCCTCCTCCTGAAGGCAACCGTGGGAAGGGTGCGTCTGATATGTCTTTGCATCAAACGAGAAGGGGTCTGTTTCGTCGCGTCAACAGCGAGAATCTAGCTGGCTAGACAAAGAAAGGCTGTTCTGGGCTAACCTTGGGTCGGCCCCGGATTCGGACCTGGGATTCTGGCGTTGGCGCCTCGAAGGACACAGTTCGCCGTGTAAGAGCCTGACGGGGTTCAACTGACATAGGGATCAGCGCAAAGAGCTTCAGCGGGCCCGGTGGGATTTGAACCCATGGTCTCTGAGACGAACTCTTCAGCTCCGAAGGCTGACGCCTTAATCCGTGCTAGGCTACGGGCCCGATTCATCAGGCCTGTCCGTTGTTAATTAAGAGATGACCTTCTTGATGTTCCGAGCCAAGGGCCTCCCTATGACGCCCTTCTCCGTGATGATGCTCGATATGAGATCGGGGGGAGTTGCATCAAACGCCGGGTTGGCAACGGACACGCCTCTCGGAGCGATCCTCCTGCCTCGGACCTCCGTGACCTCCCGAACTCCTCTCTCCTCGATCGTTATTTCGTCGTGCGAGTGCCGGAGATCGAATGTCGAGCTGGGAGCGGCAGGATGGAAGGGCACGCCGTGCCTGTCGGCGAGCACGGCCTCTTGGTAGGTCCCGATCTTGTTGAAGAGATACCCGTCCCTCGTGATCCTGTCGGCACCCACTACGACCTTGTCGACCCTGCCTTTTGAAATCATGTATCCTATCGCTGTGTCGGGGATCAGTGTGCACGGGATTCCGTCTCGTTCGAGTTCGAACGCGGTGAGCCTGGACCCCTGGAGCGCGGGCCTGGTCTCTGGGACAATCACTTTGACGACCTTGCCCTGTTCGACCGCCGTCCTGACGACCCCCAGGGCCGTCCCATAGCCCACGGTTGCCAGGGCACCTGCGTTGCACTGAGTGAGGACGCTATCACCGTCATCGAGCAGCGCGGCGCCTATCCTTCCGAGTTTCTTGTTGGTGTCTACGTCCTCGTCCTCCATCCTCTTCGCCTCGCTTGAAAGCGCGCCTCTCGCTTCCCTTACGCTCGGAGCGGACTTGGCTTTGGCCATCATCCTGTCGATTCCCCAAAACAAGTTGACTGCGGTCGGCCGGGTGGAGCGCAACATGGCGGCACTCGATTCAAGTTCTTTGAGGAATCCGTTCATGTCCGTGGCTCGAGAACGCTGGGCGGCCAGGGCCACCCCCATGGCAGCTGCCACTCCTATCGCCGGCGCACCTCTCACCACCATCGTCCTTATCGCCTGAGCGACCTCTGCCGGTCGCGAAAACCTGACGTATCGGAACTTGCCGGGAAGTAAGGTCTGGTCGATCATCTTCACCGAGCCTCCTTCCCATACGACCGTCCTCAGGGTGAAGAAGTCGTCCACGGTGCTTGCGGGCCTTCTATCGCTCATTAGGGCTTTCGGTCAGGGGCCGATGAATCTTCAAATAGAGTTTGGTATGGCACGAAGTATGCAGGGAGGTTAGCCCTCGCCGACTACGAGGCGCTTTACCTTCTCTACGCGAAGAAGCTGGCCCTTGTCGACGGTCACGGCAAGGAGGTCGAGTTTGAGGCCTTGGCTGAGATTGCCCAAGAGAATTCATCTGACTCGTGGACGAAGTTCATGATCTATCGCGACCTGAGAAGCAGAGGCTACGTCGTCAGGGAAGGGTTCGGGTTCGGGACCGACCTGAGGGTCTACGAAAGGGGGGACTATCCGAAGAAAGCGGCGAAGTACGTCGTCTTCGCACTCGACGAGGGAATCGAGAAGAAGCTGCTGGAGCTCCAGAAGTCGGTCTCCGAGATGGCGCGGATGGGGAAGGAGGCAATCATAGCGGTGATAGAGAGAAGGGGAGAGGTAATCTACTACAAGGTAAGTAAGGCAAGGTTCTAGCGCCCATGGACCTCCGCGCGGGAGTCGCACTGATCCGCCCCGTCAACTGCGCCATGATCGGGTTCGCGGTGGTCGTCGGAGAGTTCGTTTCCAAGCCCCCCTCGATTCCCGTACTGCAGACCGTTCTTGGGTTCCTCACGGGATTCCTGGTCTGCGCATATTCGATGGCTGTGAACGATGTCTACGACGTGGAGGTCGACAGAATCAACCGCCCGGACAGGCCGATCCCGAGCGGGAAAGTGTCCGTCCAGGACGCGAATAGGGTCTCAGTCATTGTCCTTGCGGGAGGGGTGGCTGCTTCTGTCGCTTCTCTGAACCCGGTCGCAGTGGTCATCGCCATGTCGTACGCCTTCCTGTCTTGGCTCTACGACAGCTGGGCGAAGAGGAAGGGGATCTTCGGAAACTTGATCGTGGCATCCTCGCTGGCCATACCCTTCATCTACGGTGGAGTAGTTTCAGGAGGGTCCGTGGGTGGGTCGCTGCTGCTGATTATGGCAGCTACTTCCTTCTCCTCGGGGGTAGGGAGGGAGGTGGTGAAGGCGATGGCGGACACCCCGGGCGACGAGAAGAGGGGGGTCGCATCAGTGGCGAGGAGCTCCGGGATGAGGGCGGCCTCCGCCGTCGGGGCGGGGTTCTTCCTGCTGGCGGTCGCCTCCAGTTGGATTCCAGTCGTCTTCGGACTGGCGAATGGATACTACGCGTACGGAGTTGCGGTCCCGGATGTGGTCTTCGTCTACCTCGCGTGGTCCATCGTCAGGAAGGCCGACCCGCCGAACGCGTACAGGGTGAAGAGAGTAGCGCTTGCAGGGATGCTCTCCGGTCTCGTGGTGTTCATTGGAGGGGGGCTCTGACTTGTGGGTAGAGACTCATAGGCCGAAAGACCTCGAGGAAGTCGTCGGGAACGTAGAAACAAGGAGGAAGCTCTACGTATGGCTGGCAAAGTGGAAGCCCGGCGTAAGGGCGGCACTGCTCGTCGGGCCGCCAGGCTCGGGAAAGACGACCACAGTCCACCTGCTGGCGGACAAGATGGGAATGAACCTCGTAGAGCTCAACGCGAGCGACACGCGGACGAAGGAGAGGCTGACCAAGAAGCTCGGCGAGGCCATTTCGTCGACGAACTTGTACGGAACGAGGAGCCTAATCTTCCTGGACGAGGTCGACGGTCTGGCGGGGAGGTCCGACTACGGGGCCATCGATTTCATCAAGGACGCGGTCAGGAAGAGCGAGAATCCGGTGGTGATGGCTGCCAACGACCCGGAAGCCGACGAAGTGAGGAAACTCTCGAACGTGACGACGAAGATGCCCTTCGGAAGAATCGACGCGGCCGAGGTCGTAGGTCGTCTGAGAGCGGTAGCCGAATCAGAGGGGCTCGTCGCTGACGATGCAGAGCTGGCCGGGGTCGCGGAGAAGGCAAACGGGGACATGAGGGCGGCGATCAACTCCCTCCAGAGCGGTCTCCCGGCGGCAAAGGACGAGGAGCTCACGACGTCGCAGGCGATCAACTCCTTCTTCGGCTCTCACAACAGGGAGGGGGCGCTGAAGGCCCTCCGCGCCTACCCCGGACAGCCGAGGGACAAGGTGAGGGACATTTTCGCAGCGGTCGCGAGGGCGAAGATCCTCGAGGAGAGGAGGGCAGCCGCGCTCGACGCCGTCTCGAGGGCAGACGTCCTGATGGGCAGGATCTTCAGGGGCCAGGACTGGAGGCTGCTCAGGTACCTCGATTCGATGCTGGCCTCTGACGTCTGGGAGGCGGTGGGGGACGGCGGGGCTGCCTACACAGTGGATGCGGTTCCCTGGCTGCTCCAGCTCAGGATCTGGAACGACTCTAGGAAGCTCAAGGACATCGCACACTCCGCGGGTAGGAGGCTCGGGATTAGCGCGAGGGGGTCTCTCGTCGAGGACGTTCCGTACTTGATGCTGATGTGCAGGGACAGGCAATTCAGGGAGGAGTTCGTCGCTTCCCTGGGCCTGGAGGAGAACTATGCCGCGTTCGTCGAGAAAGAGGCCTTCCGAAGGAGGTAGACGTGCGACCTTTTTCCAGGGTCTCCTGCCGCCTTTCCTGCTAGGCGTACTGTCCTCGAATGAGCGGGTCCTCGGCGGCCTTCCAGTCCGACATGAACTTCGCGAGCGCCCCCACGAGCGGGTTCGTCCGCTCGACCCTGAAGATCCTGATCCTGTTGAACTTCTTCTCCGAGAGTATCCCCGAGCGCTCGAGGAACTCGAGATGCCTCGCGGCAGAGCTGTGCGAAAGGCCTGACCTCCTCGTGATCTCGGAGATGTTCAGCTCCCCGCTCTCCAGCATGACCGTCAGGACCTTCGTCCTCCCGTAGGAGGAGAAGAGCCTCTCAACCTCTAACGTCGGGGGCCATCTCCTTCTCCAGCTCACCTATCAGCTCCTTGGCGGACACGATGGAGAGCCCTATCAGGGTGGTCCTCCCCCTCATCCCCTTCCCGGACAGCTCGGTCTGGATGATCCCCTTCCTGGAGAGCTCGTTGACGTCGCTCCAGACCTGCGTGTGCCGGTTCGGCGCGAGGGAGATGCTTTCGCAGAGCGCGCTGTAGCTCTTTTCGACCTCCCCGATGGTGACGCGGGTCGACTCGTCCTTCTTGAGCAGTTTCGAGACGGCCATGAGTATCAGCTTCTGGTGCCTGCTGAGGTACCGGAGCTCCTCCTTCCTGAACTGGGGCGGGACCTCCCCCTTGGCTGACCTGACGTGGTCAGGAAGAACCCGCGTGGAACCGGCCAGGTCGGCCAGCTTCCCTGCCCTCCAGACCAGCTCGAGGGCGTATCTCGCGTCCCCGTATATGCCCGCTATTTCCGCGGCCAGCTCCATCGCGTTCTCGCTCAGGGCTCCGTCGGCGAACGCGTCCTCGCTCCTCGAAGCTATGATGTCCAGGAGCTGGGGGGCGTCGTACGGGTCGAGCTCGACCTTGTTCATCTGGACCGAGCTGAGCGTGCTGAGGTCGACCGCCTTCATGTAGTCCAGGGTCTTCGAGATAAGGAGGGAGGAGAGGACCTGCTTCCCCTGCACTGTCTCCTTCAGACGCGTTATGATGTACAGCGCGGACGGGTCGGACGTTATCAGGGAATCGACTTCGTCAAAGGCTATGACCAGGTGCGCGTGGCTTTCCTTCAGCGTCTCCACGAGGACGGACAGCAGCTCCTCGAAGCTGTACCCCCGCGACGGATAGCTCTGTCCGAGGAAGTTGAGCGCCTTCAGCATCACAGCCTGGAGCGACCTGTCGATCCTGCAGTTGACGTGGAGCGTCTTCACCATGTTTCCGTACAGGGCGGCCTTCCTCGGGAGAGTGTCGAACAGCTTGTCCGCAATCATGGTCTTGCCGGAATTGTGCGTTACTGTGAAATCATCCAAGAGATATCGTTGGTCGGAATCGACTCTGAAACCGAAGTATTCCTCTTCTCCCAGAGACTTTAATGTGAACCCGGTCCTCAGGACGCTCTTCTTCTGTCTTCTTGTTGGTGCCTGTTTTCTACTGATTCTAGTAGGGATTTTGGAAACGTCGCCTGAAATTCCAACTCTGTGATACAGTCCAACATGGCCGAATTGATCATGGGAGAGCTTCTCCCTGGCAAAAACGTAGAATCCCAGGCTTCTAGATACAAATGCCACGTCATCAGCGAGGTGTTTCGATTTGGTGATGAAATCAAAGCATCCTGATTGTAGGCTACCGTCTGTGTCCAGCAATCCAGCTAGAACTTCTAGGCGAGTTCTTCTCGACCCTAGCTTATACTGAGAGGGAATGAACTTCGATTCGGATGTTTTCTTGTAAAGCCCTAACTCGACTAGGTCTTTGGCCACTCCATTTTGTAACGCCCGTCCAGTCCTCCCCGAAGTCAGCACATAATTTTGGGCTTGGCCTGCTGGGTATTGGCGTACCTTTAACAGGTATTTCCCAGATTGGCTATTTACAACAGTCGCTATTTCCTGGTCCGCTGAAGTGATTGAGATAGAACCGTTGGCGTTGCTTCCGTCCCCTAAATATACACCAAGAAAGTAAGGATCCATCGGTCCAGCTGATATCTGAGGGAAATCGACGCCAGTTCTCATCAACTTGTAAAGTCCCTTGGGGCCGACGTACCAGCTCGGAAGCTTCAGTAGCTCGCTTACTCTGATATCTTTGATTATTCCTTCAGTATCTTCAGATGGTTTCCGTGGGTGTTTCCTCAATCTGGTTTGTATGATTGTCAGAATGTGATCTTCGGAAACCACAAACGGGTTCCCCTTTATCGGCTGGACCTCTATCATCTTTCCAGAACCGTGAACCGTTTCAAGCACTCTTCTTGAAGTACTATCTGGACCCATCAGCAAGTCTCCCTCAGTGACATCCTCGACGCGCTCGAATGACCCGTCAAACATCAAGACAAGTTGTCCTTTCCTATGGCACCCGACCGGGCCGTAGAGGAGGACGTTCTGGCTGGCCTTCGAGGCGCTCTGCGCCACGCTCTGGAAGTAGAGCTCGAGTTTCTTCAGGGCGTCGTCGCGGTGGGGGATGCGCGGCGGGATGTATCCGGGGAAGAGGATGTCTTCGTCCCGGAAAACGGAGCGCTGAGCCACCATTCAGTTTTCCGACCATTCCTCGGTTTTCGGCTTATAACTTTGATTATGCGCTACTTGGAACGAACAGTAGAGGGTTTGGTGAAAGTGTCCGCGGAAGGGTAAATAGAAGCAGGACGAACGCGGGCGGCCGATGAAAGCCGTAAGGTTCCACAGGCACGGCGGGCCCGAGGTGCTGCAGTACGAAGACGTGCCCGACCCGGAGCCGAACGCTGACGAGGCGCTGGTCAGGGTCAGGGCGTGCGCCCTGAACCATCTTGACATCTGGGCGAGGAACGGGCTGAGGAACGTGGAAATCCCGCTCCCCCACATCTCCGGGAGCGACATAGCCGGGACGGTCGAGTGGGTCCCCGGGGAGGAGACCGCACTTCGGAAGGGGGACGAGGTCATAGTGAACCCGGGGCTCGGGTGCGGCAGGTGCGAAAAGTGCCTCCTCGGAAAGGACAACCAGTGCAGGTACTACTCCATCCTGGGGTACGGGAACGACGGGGGCTATGCGGAGCTTGTGAAGGCCCCCCGGCGGAACCTGATCGCGAAACCGGCCGGGATGAACTTCGTGGATGCCGCCTCATTTCCGCTGGTATTCCTTACCGCCTACCACATGCTCGTGACGAAGGCGGCTATCGGGGCCGGGGACACGGTGCTCGTCCTGGGGGCGAACTCCGGGGTCGGTTCGGCCGCGATTCAGGTCGCGAAGCTCTTCGGGGCCCGGGTCATCGCGACTGCGGGGGACGGAGAGAAGGCGAAGAAGGCGAGGGAGCTGGGAGCCGACGAGGTCGTGGACCACTACAAGCAGGACGTCCTCGAAGAGACAAGGAAGCTGACGGGGAAGAGAGGGGTCGACGTGGTGGTGGAGCACGTGGGGAAGGATACCTGGGACGGGAGCGTGAAGGCGCTTGCGAAGGGAGGGAGGCTCGTCCTGTGCGGGGCGACCTCGGGCGCGGACGTGACGACCGACCTGAGATATGTGTACAACAGGGAGCTCACCATCTACGGGAGCTTCATGGCCAGCAAGGGGGAGCTGCTGAAGGTCGTTGAGCTGTTCAATGCCGGGAGGCTCAGGGCGGTCGTCGACAGCGAGTATCCCCTCAGCCGGGCGGCCGAAGCCCAGGAGAAGATGGAGGCCAGAAGGCACTTCGGGAAGCTGGTCCTGACAGTCTAGGCCAATATCTCGTAGGTGTGCGTTATCTTCGCGGTCGGGGAGAGGGTCGCCCCTACGCTGCAGAACTTCTCCGTGCTGTCCCTTATCGCCTCCTCCACGTACTTCTGCTGCAGGTCCTTGCCGGTCAGGACGTACTTGATCTGAATCGAGGTCCACGGCTTCGGGAGCCCATGCTCAGGGCGCCCTCCCTTGACCAGGACTTTCAGCGCCGTCAGGTTCTGTTTCCGCTTGTGAAGGACGGCTACGATGTCCATCCCGGCGCACGCGCCCAGTGCGGTCAGGAGGCTCCTCATCGGACCGATCCCCTTTTGCACACCGTCTGCAGAGTCGTAGACGACCGTGTGTCCTGAAGTGTCCGAGCCCGTGAACATGTTGTCCCCCGCCCACTTGACCTCCGCTAGCCACTCGTCAGCCAATCTCGATCACCGTCGCCTTCGACTTCCCCGCCACCCTCCCCTTTTCTATGAAACTCCTGCGACCCCAGCGGGCGTGCGCGTCCCCGACGAGCTTGTGCCTTCCTGCCCCTAGGTCCGAGGCAGGGAAGGTCAGGGTCTTTGTTACGTCGAGCATCTTGGACTTCGCGTCTTCGACGTTGGCAGGAATCTTCGGCGGCCCGCCGTCTTCGGGGACTATCATCGCCCATATCCTATAGGGCAGGTCTGGGTCCCTGCTCCAGTAGAAGCTGGCCCTCCTCACCTCCTTCTTGATCTCCGCAAGGCGTTTCGTTAGCGGGCCGCGCTTCGCCCCGACAGAGAGCCTCATGGTGAGCCTGAGGATCTTGTCGAAGTCTTCCCAGGCAACGGTCCAGACATCAGGATGGAATGCTTCCCTCAGGCCTCCGACGACCCGGAAGCCGACCTGGGCGTTCACTTTTTCGTCAGGGGAATACTTCCTCTTGTCGGTCAGTAGCCGGACCGCGTCGAACCTCGTAGCGCCCCAGGAGTAATCGTCCCGCCTGTCCTTCAGAGGCATCGCAGTTCGGCCGCCTCTTGGTGTTGATTAAAAGCTTGGTTAGATGCGGCCTTTGGTCTGCCTCTCGGCGGGCCTGATCGTCACCTGCTCGAGCGGGTCGTCCCGGACGGTGATTCCGAACGAACACACGTCGTCTCCTTCGGTCAGGCATTGGACTTCCGTGACTTCGAACACTTCGCCGAACAGAGCCGACATGAACCCTCGGAGGTGGGCCCTGAAGAAGACGCTCTTCCTGTGGAGCCGCTTCTTTGCGTTGGCCTCGCACTCGAAGAGCTTCTTGGTGTGCACGACCACCGGGAAGTCCGCGGTCTTGCTCCGCTCGATTGCAACGTCTGCGTATCCCAGCGCTGTATAGGACATGAGGAGCTCGTCCAGCTGGGCCTTTGCGAAGTCTCTCCCGAAGTCTTCCACGGTCTCGTTGGCGAAGTGCCTCCCCATCGTCTCCGCCATCTGGTCGACTATCGTCCCCGCCCCGCTCCCGAACACGCTCCATAGGCGCTGGAGCATCTCGCTCAGGGCGTCGGCCCTGAAGATTATCGCCCTCCTTCCTGACCACTGGACCGGAAAGTGCTGCTTGTCGACCATGAACCCGTCTTCCGAAGCCATAACGTCGACGGAAACTACGGTTGGCACGCTCCGAAGGCGCTCTTTGAGCTCAGAGAGCTCCACCTTGGCGTCTGTGACGTCCGCGAAGAAACTCCACCTTGCGAGCGTAGACGTTCCCGGCGCCGCATGGAACCCGGTCAGCATGTTCACCCCCGGTTCGGAGACGACCCGGCTGCAATCTGCCATTGCTCCTTTGACATTGTTGACCTGGATGACCACCTCGGCGAGCCTCCTGCCGGGTGCTGACTCCCAAATTTCGATGTCTTTTGGATATCGCATGGTGATGTAGGTAAGAGGTCGACGCAAATTCTAAATAAAGCTTCCGAAACGGGCTCGGTTGGAGAGGTGCATGACGGAGGCCTTTTTGACTGTGTTTTCCTTCGTACGGATTTGGAATCAGCACGACTTATATGCAAACTTAACGTGTGACATCGCGGGGACTGGTAGAGGTAACCAATGACCTTGGCCCAGGCCGAACCGGAAAACGTTAACTCGAGGACGGTTCAGCTCGTCAAGCTTCTCGCCGAGGTAGGCCCCGACGTACCGGAAATTTCTCGTAGGCTGGGCCAGTTCAAAGAGTCGGTCAGGTACAGGTACAAAGAAAAGATTCTGAACAAAGGTTTCGCAGTGCAGGCGGTGGTCGACCATCAGAAGCTAGGCCTGAAGAGGATGGTCATGGTCCTGGACTTCGCGGACGACTACCGGAAGTACGCGCAGTCGATCCTCGTTTCGATGAGCGACCTGTGCTTCCTCGTCAGCTTCGCGAAGACGATGCCTGAGGGGTACTACGTTGCTGACTTCAGCGTCCCCAAGGACCTGATGCCCGGGGTGAAGAGGTTCTTCGAGACCATGAAGGACAAGGGGATGTTCAAGAAGGTGGAGGCCCTGGATTTCGATTGGATACGGGTGGCTCCGATGAAGTCGGAGTTCTACGACTTCGACACTGGGAGGTGGGACTTCGACTGGACGAGCCAGGCGGACCACGACTTCGATTCAGCGAGGTATGCGCCGTCCGAGCTTTCCAAGTTCGACTCCGTCGACCTCCTGATATTGAAGGAGCTGCAGATGGACGCCAACAAGTCGTTAAAGGAGATATCAGACAAGCTGGAAATCAACTACAAGAAGCTCGCGTGGCACTACTCGACTCATGTGCTTGAGAGGAAGCTCCTCAACGGATACTCGGTCAACTGGATGGGGACTAGGTATGACTTTGAAATCGAGAAGGCGCTGCACAGGCAACACAGGTACATGGGCCTCGAACTGATCGCTAGGAACTTGAGCGACTACGAGATCATCGCACTGCGTCAGAAGATCAACGGAATCCCATTCCTGTGGGCGGAGTCGGTCGGGAGAAACTACGCCGCGCAACTAACCTTTCCCGTGGACTGCGTCGTCGACGGGCTTCAGTTCCTGACCGAGGCAGTCGCGGGAATAAAGGAGAAAGTCAACATCTACACGATCGACCAGACGGACGCAGGGAGCTTCACAATGCCGTACGGAAGGTACGATGCTAGCAGAAAGGCGTGGACATTCGACGAATCAAACCTAATCGTGCGTTTCGAGGAGCTGATAATTCAGATAAAGAAAGGGACAGACTAGGCCGAAGCCTAGTGTGTTCCCCAACCGCCGATCATTTCGAGCGGCGTGACGCGGACTCCGAGGGTCGCGAAAACAATACTCGCGCCGCTCAGGGCCAACATACCGATTCGGATCTTTTCGTCTAAGGTCATGGCGCCTGGTCAACAGAGTTTGCTATTAAGATTGTGCCTACACATAAGACCGGCATTCAGAAATCAGGTGAAATCTAATTGTGGGGATGTTTAGCGCCTCCTCCGTCGCTATAGGCCCCCTCTGGGGGCGTAATGGCGCTCCAACTCCTAAATACGAACCTGTCCGCCAATTCTTCACCGCAGATGCCTGAAAACGGCCAAGAAAAGCACCCGCACATACCCGGGAGGCAGATTCTGGACAGGATTGTCCTCGGAGGGAGCGACGGGGTCATAGAATGCGTTGCGATGACGGCCGCTCTGAACGGGGCATCCATTGTGCCGGGGACGATCCTCATCGCCGGAATCGCGTTCGCGCTGGCGGGGGGAGTTTCGATGTTCTTCAGCAACTACCTGTCGAGGAGGTCGGAGCTCGACACCCTCAGGATTGACGTGGAGAGGGAGAAGATGGAGATCGAGACCGAGCCGGAGGAAGAGAAGGCTGAGCTGGAGGAGCTTCTGAAGAAGGAAGGGTACGTGCAGAAGGAGGTCGACACCATCATGTCGAGGCTTACAAAGGACAAGGAGATGTGGCTCAGGGCTCAGCTCATGCACGAGCTCAGGGTCAACATAGAGGACCTGGAGACCGACCCCCTGTCGAGGTCCGCGTCGGCCGGGGTAGCGTTCCTGCTCTCCGCGCTCGTCGCGATAGCCCCCTACTATTGGGGGATAGGAGGGGTGCCTGCTCTTGCCATCTCGGCCCTGCTGTCTGCGTTCACGTTGTTCGCTCTGGGGTCAAGGGCGTTCACCCTGAGGACCTTCAGGGTCAGGACCGGGCTCGAGTCGGCGGCTGTCGGAGTCTCCGCCGCCCTTGTGCTGTACGTTATCGGGGTCGCCATATCAGCACTCTGACTCTGATCATCGGTTCCTGTGCCCGAGCCTCCCGGCCATCTCCAGGAAGACGGAACCTCTGTCAGTTAGCCGATACAGCACCCTCTCCCTCCCTTTCACCGTCGCGACGCCAGAGCGCCTGACTAGTCCCAGCCCCTCCAGCTCGCCCAGGTGCTGGTAGACGCTTGCGGTGGTGATGCTCCTAGACCCCGAGAGCTCCTTCCACAGGTCGTAACCGAATGTCGACCCCTTGGCCAAGGCGACCAGGACTTCGAGCTTCGTCGGACCGACCTGCAGTCTTGCCAGGTCGTAGTCGTCTCGCAGCGCGGTCGGTGTCGAGGTGCGTGCGATTCTGGAGATGGCCTTCGTGTCCTTGAGGCCGGCCCCTGTGACGACGCAGACGACGTCCTCGTCTCGGTCTATGATTCGCTCGTCCCGAGCCGATTTCAGCGAGGAAATCACCGAAGCGGCCGCTGGCTCGGCGAAGATCCCCTCCGTCCTTGCCAGGATTCCAATCGCCTTGACCGTTTCAGCCGCGCTGTTTTCGATGGCCTGACCTCCCGAGTCATGCATGGCCCTGTCGGCGAGCCTCCTCAATCCAGGTTCTGACTCTTCGAGCTCCGCGAAGGTCAGCTCTGCCTGGGATGACCTCTGCTTCGACTGTCCTCCGGATGTTGGACCCGCGATGGACTGGGCGCCAAGAAATCTGCAACTTTGGCTCTCGATCAGACCCGAGTGGACAAGGTCCTGAAGCGCGCTCCAGATCATGGCAAGGTGGCCGCCCGTCCCGACCGGGACTACGACTACGTCCGGGGTCTTCCACCCCAGGTCCTGTATCAATTCGAACCCGGTGGTCTTCTCCCCCTCTAGGATGTACGGATTGCCGGCGGTCGCCCGCAGGGTGCGCCTGTCGCTTTGCTCGTCCTTTCGGCCCGGGCGCGAAGTTTGAATCTCCGCACCGAAGGCAATCATCTGGTAGAGCTTTTCCCTGTCGATGCTTCTCCGGATTCTGATGTTGGTCTCGATCCCCGCCTTCGCGCAGTATGCTGCTAGCGACGCCCCGAGGTTTCCTGTGGTCTCGCACTCAACGCCTCTGACTCCGCGGCTCCTTGCAAGGCTGACCAGGACCGTCACCCCTCTGTCGATGAACGACCCCGTCGGGTTCCTAGACTCGTCCTTCAGCATCAGTCTGTTTAGTCCGAATTCTTTCCCCAGCCTGTCTGCCGCAAGGAGAGGGGTTCCGCCTTCCCCCAGGGTTACTATGTCAGCGTCGGGAACCGCGGGCAGGAGGTCTCTGTACCTCCAGGCCCCAATAGAATTCCTGTCGAACGCTCCTCTTTTCAGCCCCTGCGATTCGCTGGGAACGAGGGTGAGGGCGGAGCCACACTTTTCGCAGGTTGGATCGAGGGTCGTCGCATCAACCACGGTCTGACAATTCGTACATCTCATGAGAGGCAATTTGGAACTCTGTCTCACCTCGCCCAATATATAGGTTGTAACTTATATGTGCAGGACTGAGCTGGCCTCACCCGTGCAGCAAGGCTCTGAATTTGGGGAGGTTGCCTAGGGGTTGACTGGCGACGGCCGACCGAGGCTCCGGGGACCGTACAGTACCCGGTCAGTAGCCAGCGCCGCTATCTTCACTGCCTTCGTGACGGCCGCAACGGCCGTGTTTACGGTAGTCATTCCGGCGACGTCAGGGTACTTCAACATAGGCGAGGTCATGGTGTACACGACCGCGTTGTTGATGGGGCCCTATGTCGGCGCGTTTGCCGGAGGGCTGGGGTCCGCGATATCAGATGCCATCATCGTGCCCATCTACGCTCCAGGGACTTTGATTATCAAGGGTACGGAGGGGTTCATCGCCGGCTATCTTACCAAACTCCCCATCGCGGGACTGTCGCGGCGTAAGTGGATTCTCCTGACCGCGGCGATCGGCCTCGTCTTGTCCGGCCTGGTTTCGTACCTCGGAGTCAACTTCCTATCCGGTGATCAGACTCTTTACCTAGGGCTCTCCTATTGTTCCGCCAACTGCTCGACCACATCCCCCGCGATTGTGCCCGTCGGACCTCAATTTTCGCATGACTTTACAGTGCCCGTGGTCTTCTGGATCGCCGTATCGGTCATCACCTTCTTCGCTGTCCTGGCAGGGGGACTCAAACTTGACCCGAGACTGAGCTGGACTGTATTCTCGGTCTTGGTCGCGGGGTCCGAAATGGTCTTGGGGTATTTCCTCTACGAATCGCTGGCGTTGAGGCTCGGATTTGTTACTGCTTCTTCCGAAGTCCCCTTCAACATAGGCCAGGTGCTGGTGGGACTGCTCGTGGCTGTTCCCCTGGTCCGCAGTTACCGGAGAGTATCGAGAAGGTCGACGTATCCGACCGCTGCCGGACAGTCGTGAACTCCCGGCCAGAGGTCAGATTGAAGAGTCTGCGGCCCGGTAAGCTCCCGATCCCGGTGCTTGACCGCACGGTCCTCAGGATGACGGGAGCGCCATCAGAACTCCTGCGAAACCCTCCCAGAGCGGGCCAGGACTTCGCAGCGATAAGGATGGGCAAGGGGTTTCTGATAGTCTCTTCGGACCCGATAACGGGCGCCAGCTCGGACGCAGGGCTTCACGCGATCATGGTGAACGCGAACGACGTTGCGACTAGCGGAAACAGGCCCCAGTTTGTAGAAAGCGTCGTCCTGCTCCCCGAAGGGTCTGACGAAGCCGACTTGCGAAGAATCGCCGGGCAGATGGACGGCGCCGCCCGAAAGCTCGGAATATCCATCGTGGGAGGGCACACTGAAGTGACTCCTGGCTTGGACAACCCGATAATCTCAGTGACGGCGTTCAGCTTCGTTGACAGGTACGTCACCTCTGCCGACGCGAGGGAGGGTGATGCCATCATGATGACGAAGACAGCCGGAATCGAGGGGACAGCGGCGCTTGCGGGGGAGCTCTGGACGCGAGCGAGCCAGGTCAAACGGACCGCCCTAAGGAGAGCGGGGCTGATGAGAGAGAAGCTCAGCGTCGTCGAAGAAGCGGTCAGGGCGTGTGCTACGGGTAAGGTCCACGCGATGCATGACTGCACCGAGGGGGGACTGGAGGGGGCGGTCTACGAGATGTCGGTGGCCTCGGGACTGGGGTTTAGCGTAGACGAGGGATTGGTGCCAGTGGCTCCAGAGACAAGGGCTCTTTGTGACGCTCTGTCCCTCGACCCTATGAAGCTGATAGCTTCCGGTTCTCTCCTGCTTTCTGTGGCGGCGGGCGGAGAGGGAGAAGTTCGCGAGTCGTTGCGTGGGGTGTGCAAGGTGACGAGAGTGGGTGGATTCATGAAGGCGGGCAGGTACGTGGTCAGTCCCGACGGCAAGGAATCGAGAATGAAGGCTGCCCCTGAGGACGAACTCTGGAGGGCGCTTTCAATCCTGCGGCGTGGTTGACGCTATCGGGGGAGACTTGTGTTCCCACCTCGTCTCGCTTTGTTCCACCCAAGAGAACTTCCGTTGCATAGACTTGCTGTATATTTTGGCCCATTCCAGCCCCACGTAGTCGCACCATGACTTGTAGACCCTGGGGTCGATGTAGTTCTTCAGTGACGTGTTCAGGTTGTAATTTTTCGTCCTCACGAAGAAGTCGAGTTCCTTCTCGAGCTTCCTTACCCTCTCTCCCGACTTCGCCCCCGTCTTGGTTTCTTCGAGCTTCTGCTTCTTCTTCTGCAGCGATTGGTCCCAGGTCTTCGGGGGGGTCCGCTGGTGGTTGCAGAATATTGCCGCTGTGAGGTTCGCTTCCTTGGCGTGGTAGACCTTGTCCAGTTCCTCGGAGTCCCGGAGGTCGCGAGAACGGAGTGCTTCTTCGGTCGTTGCAGTCGCATGGTAGGTCCTGAACACCTTCGCTGTCACGCCGGGGACGATCGAGGAGAGGAACTCGTTGACCATCCCCGAATCGACGTCGTGGAAGATCTCCTTGGCTGGCCTCTTCCCGGCGGAGAGCCTGGTCAGGTTGTTTATCACTTCTGGGGGAGGCGTCGCCTCCTTCTTCCAGGGGACCGAGTCTTTCCCTAGAAAGTCGAACTCCACCTTCTGGCCCTTCATTTTCACATGTTCCACCCTAAGCGTGCTCGCGCCGACCGTGTCGGCTTCGTCCTCGTCCTTTTCGTCTCCCACCCTCATCCCGAGGTTATCGATGAGCCAGCAAACGGTCGCGACCTGCCTCCGCGTCTCGTCCTTGGAGACCAGGCCCTTCGCGATCCTGTCCTTGATCTTCTGGAGGTTCGCCCCAACCTTCATCGCGTTGTCGTACTTCGCCCGGTTCCTCGATTGCTGGAGCGGCGCGCTTTCGTGCAGCCAGACGTACTTCTCCTTGTCAGTGAGTTTGTCGACCCACTTCGCCATCCACATCGAATCATGGTCGTGAACGATTTCCTTCCAATTGCCGGGGGGGACGGCTGACGACTCCCCGAGGTTGAGGACGACGTCCGATTCGTTCACGCGGGGTTTCCATTTCCCCCGCATCGGGTGGAGCCCTCTTCCCGTGAAGATCCCAGGAGGCTCGATCATCCAGTTCGCGATGTCTACTTCCCGGCCGTCGATCATCGCTTTTCCGAATTGAGCCTTCAGCACCTCCCTCCTCTGCTTGCGCACTGCCCCGAGGGCTTTCTTTTCCTCCTTGGTCGCGCGCTCCTTCTGGGCCTTCTCCTCGTCCGCCTTGCGGAAGAATTCGGAGAAGTCCACCTCCTCGTAGGAAGC
>JACQFO010000027.1 GCA_016200025.1 Nitrososphaerota archaeon | reverse complement strand
TGCCTGTGCTTCATGGCGGCGACCTGAGTGGTCCTGCTCCTGGCAAGAAGCTCGAAACCGTCAGGGAGTGAGCTCACGACCTCGTGGCGCGACTCCAGGAGGTTCAGAGTCTTTGGGAGCTCGGCGAACAGACCGTCGGAGTAGAAGATGCTGGTCTTCACGAAGTCGAGGATGTGCCTGCCGTCCTTCACGACGGGGGCCCCGAAGGCGTGCGCGATCAGCTGGTGGCCGAAGCAGACGCCGAGCATTGGAACCTTCGAGTCCTTCACTGCGTCGACCTCGTGGCCGAACTTTTCCTGAACCCTTCTCTCCGACATCATGTTGGGTGAACCGCTGAGAACGACTCCGTCAAAGGAGCCGAACTCCTCTGTCGAGGCCTCGGCCCAGGGAATCGACGACACCGTAGCCCCGTTGGCTTCGAGGCAGGCACTCAGTTTTTCGAATCTTTCGAGAGTCGGATAGTTGTTGACGGCCAGGACGTTTACCATTGGGCCGCGGGGAGCCGCATAGCGTTATGAACTTTGGGAATTCTGTCTTGTCCGCCAAAAGGGTTTAAAAGGCAACGGAAAGCGTCGCTCCAAAGGAGCTAGGAAAAGAAAATGTTTGCACCTTCGGCAGGATACGACAGGGCGATCACGATATTTTCGCCCGACGGACGGTTGTACCAGGTCGAATACGCCCTAGAAACGGTAAGGAGAGGCAGCCTCGCGGTCGGAATCCAGACCAACCAAGGAGTCGTGCTCGCGGTGGAGGAGAAGGGACGGAAGCTCCAGAGCGACGATTCGGTCATCAAGATGTTCCAGATCGACGACCACCTTGGCGCAGTCGGCGCCGGGTACATACCCGACGCAAGGATACAGGTCGACAGCGCGAGGGTCATGGCCCAGAGCAACAGGTTGATCTACGACGAGCCGGTCGACATAGAGGCCATAGCGAAGAGGATCGCCGACATGAACCAGCAGTACACGCAGTACGCCGGCGTGAGGCCTTTCGGAGTCTCTCTCATCATCGCAGGCGTCGACGAGGGGCCAGTGGTCTTCCTTGCCGACCCGACTGGGACGTATTCGGGGTTCCACGCGATAGCCATCGGCCAGGGGAGTGACCAGGTCAACGACTACCTGGAGAAGAACTACAGTATGGACCTGTCGCTGGACGCTGCCATAACATTGGCCATCGAATGCATCTACCTCGTGAGCGAGGACAAGGCGGGCACGGCGCACATCAAGGTCGCCGTCGTCGAAGCCCAGTCCAAGAAATGGAGGCGGCTCAGCGAGCAGGAGATAGGGAAGAACGCTTCGGCGGCCAAGACAAAGTCAGACAAGCCGCCAGCCAAGAGCTCCTAGAACCGCAGGACTGTCCCATGAGCGGGAGCTTCGGACGAGGTGGAGGAGACTTCAAGCCCAGGACGAAGGAGTCTTCGAAGTTTACCACGGTCAAACTTACAATCGCAGGGGAGCACTTCGAGATCCTCGTGAATCCCGACGCTGCACTGAGCTTCAAACAGGGAAGAGACGTGGAGGCCTCCCAGGTAATAGCAGTGGACGAGGTCTACTCGGACTCCAACAAGGGTCTCAGGGCCGGGAGCGAGAGGCTGAAGCTACACTTCGGGACGGACGACCACGCGAAGGCGGCCCTCGAGGTGCTGAAACGCGGGGAGCTCAACCTCACCCAGGAACAGAGGAAGAGGCTCACGGACGAGAAGAGGAAGGCGGTGATAGCGACCATCTCAAAGAACTTCGTGGACCCTAGGACTTCGCTCCCTCACCCGCCTACGAGGATCGAACAGGCGATGCAGGAGGCGAGGGTCGCCGTGGACCCGTTCCAGGACGCCAACGAACAGGCCAAGAGCGTGATAGAGATGCTCAGGACGATCCTCCCACTGAAGTCTGAGAAGGTGAAGCTCCAGGTCAGGGTCGCTGCACAGTATTCGGGCCAGACCATAGGGGTCCTGAAGAACTTTGGCGAGATCCTCAAGGAGGATTGGGGAGCTGACGGGACGCTGTCGGCAATAGTAGAAATACCAGCTGGCGGACAGCCAGGCCTACTGGACCGGCTCGGCTCGACGACGAGGGGCGCGGCCCAGGTGTCAGTGGTGAAATAGTTCGTGAGCATGAAAGAAAGAAGACAGGTGACGCCAGGAGAGGTAATTGCCAGAGGTAACTATCAATTCGGCGACTACATCGAGAAGAGGGGAGACGAGTACATAGCGCTGAGGGTGGGGCTGGCAGAGGTGAGCAGCGACGGTGTGAGGCTGAACCCTGCTTCAGGGCCCTACATGCCGAAGGCAGAGGACCAGGTGATCGGGAAGGTCGTGGACATAAACGGTTTCGGCTGGGTCGTGGACATCAATTCCTGCTTCGACGGATTCCTCCCTGCCTCCTTCGTCTTTGGAAGGGAGTTCTCCCCGTCGACACACGACCTGTCGTCGAAGTTCAGGGTAGGGGACATGATAGGGGCCAGGATCGAGGCCTCGGAGAGGTCGAGGGACCCGCAGCTGAGCATCAGAGGAGAGGGATACGGGAAGATTCCGGCCGGGGAAATCGTTAAGATATCACCGACGAGGGTCGCCAGACTAATCGGGAAGAGAGGAGCGATGATCAACATGGTCATGGAGAAGACGGGATGCGACCTGCAGGTAGGACAGAACGGCGTCGTAGTCGTCACCGGACCTCCGGAAGGGATAGTGAAGTCTAGGACGGCCATCAAGATGATCGACGAAGGGACGCACGGCCCTGACCTGATGAACAGGGT
>JACQFO010000024.1 GCA_016200025.1 Nitrososphaerota archaeon | reverse complement strand
CAGGTGCTGCTGAAGCCGCTCCTCAGGACCACGGAATAGGGTGAGGTCCCTCCTGTCCATGAAAGGCTGGCCGTCAGGGTGGTGGATTGGCCCGTGTCGAGCGCGGTAGGGGTGACGGTGAGCGAGAGCACGAGTGGGGGGTTTGCGGCCACAGACACGCTGGCGCAGACGCCCGCGGCCGGGGTGCCCGAGCTGCTGTCAGTCACTTTGACCGAGTAGCTTGTCGGGGATGTTATGGTGCCTGTGGAGTAGGTGGAGCCCGTCTGGCCGCCGATCGGGCTGGCGCAGACTGCCCCGTTGTGCCATTGGTAAGAATAGGCGGGAGTGCCCTGGCTGGTCACAGCCGTGAGCACGAGGGTGATGGCCTGTCCGGTGTCGAGGGCAGGTGCGGAGGGGGTAATCGTGGCCGTCAGGACCGGGTTCACCGTGAACAAAGAGGTCAGCGAGGAGAGGCTCGCCTGCACCACCGAGCTGTCCTTCACGTTGACGCAGTAGAAGGTGGACGAAGCGGGCGTAGGGAAGCTGAGCGTGATTGGGCCGCCTGGGCGGTTGGCGGAGATGATGACCACTGTCGTGTCCACCGCACAGTTGCTGCTCAGCCCGCTGAACAAGGTCACAGTATAGTTCGCGGTACCGCCTCCCCAGTTGATGGTTGCAGTGACCGTGGCCGTCTGGCCGACGTCGATGACAGTGGGCGAAAGCAGGCTGGTGGGAGCGGTCATCGCGAGGTTGACAGTGAACTTCGTGGAGAGTGAGGTGACTGAGACCGGTGTTACAGAGCCGTCCTTCACTGTTGCGCAAAAGTAGGTTGTGGCGGTTGGCGCAGTGAAGGATAGCGTAGTAGTCGTTGTGAGAAGGCCAGTCTGGGGGTTCGGAGGAGGCGTGGTCACGACGACCGTAGTGTCAGAAGAGCAGAGGACGTTGGTGCCGCTGGTCAGCGTGACCTGGTAAGGCGAGGAGCCGCCGGACCAAGTGACCGTGGCGGTGATTGCCGCGGTCTGTCCTGCGTCGATGGCGGGCGATGAGAGGGAGACCGTGGGAACCGTGAGGACAGGGTTGACCTTCACCGTGACGCTCGCGCAGACCGACGCCGGCGGAGTCCCAGGGCTGCCGTCCCTGACTAGGACGGAGTAGTTGGCGGAAGAAGTGAGCACCCCGGACGCGAAGGTGGTGGCGGTCTGCCCAGTGATCGCAGAGCCGCAGACTAGGCCGGTTGACCACTGGTAATTGTAGGGAGTTGTGCCCTTGGTCGCGGCGGCGGTGAGCGTTATCCCCTGTCCAGAGTCGATCGAGGGCGTGGATGGGTTGATGACTGCTGCGAGGGCCAGGTTTATCGTGAAGGTCACGACCGGGGACGACGCAGTCTCTGGTGTGTCCGCGCTGTCCACGACGGTCGCACAGTACTTTGTCGCGACAGTCGGAGCGACGAAGGTGAACGTCGTGGTCTTCGCGGTGACACCGGTCCTGGGGTTGGTCAGCAGGGTGACCGCGACGACCGTCGTGTCGGACGAGCAGGTGTTGCTCGACCCGCTGAAAAGCGTGATCGTGTAGGGTGTGGTCCCGCCGGGGACAGTCACGGTGGCAGTGATGGTGGCGGCCTGACCAGTATCGATGCCCGATGGTGAAAGGGTCACGGTTGCGCTCAGAGGAGCGTGGACCGTCACCTGTGCCCCCAAGTCGGTGGAGGCGCTCTCGGGGACGAGCGCGCTGTCGGTTATCGTGGCGCAATAGATCGTAGTGGAGTTGGGTTTGACTTTGAAGACAATCGAAGTCACGGTCAGGTTGGCCACGGGGAGACCCGCTGCCTTGCTGCCAGTGCAGTCAGAGAAGGAGCTGGTGGATAGTTGAGCGGAGTATGGTACGGTGCCAGCGCTCGTCCAGGTGACAGTGACATTGACCGGTTGACCGGCGTCCCCGGTCGCAGGCGATGCTGAGATTGTAACCTGGATGACCGAGAACGCCGAATTGACCTTGACCGTGTTGCTGACGCAGGCACTCGAGGCGGGGTCACCCTTGCCACTGTCGGTGACCTTTACCGAATAGGTCATGGTGGAGCCCAAGGCGCCCGGCTGGAATGTCGACGACGTCTTGCCGGCTATGATGGTCGTGCATCCGGCCCCGGAGTACCACTGGTAGTTGTAGGGAGACGTCCCATGGGAAGGTACGGCGGTCAGGAGGATCGGCTGGCCGCTGTCGATCGTTGGAGAGGCCGGGGTCACTGAGGCGGAAAGGGCCTGGTTGACGGTGAACTTTGTCGCGGGAGAGGTGTCGGAGGCGGGAACGGTGGCGCTGTCTTTCACGGTCGCGCAATAGAAAGTCGTCGAACCGGGGATAGGGAGTGGAAAGCTGACGGAGTTGCCGATGACCCCGAGCTTGGACCCTGCAGGAGTAATGTCAGAGGAACAGGTCGACGTGAAACCGCTTGTCAGGGTGACCGAAAAGGGGCCCGTGCCTCCTGACCAGGACACGTTGGCTGAGATGCTGGCTGTCTGCCCCTGGTTGATGTCAGTCGGAACTACTTCTACGCTGGGGGCCTCAAGTGCTGGGCCCACGGTAATCTTAATCGATTTCGATATGGCGCTGGTGCCTTTGGTGCTCACCACCAGGCCGCAGTAGTAGCCCGTCTTCCCCGGCTGAACTGAGAATGTATTGGACGGAGTCGTGAGGCCCGACTTCGCGGAGACGGGTGTGGACCCGGACGTACACGTACTGTTGGAGCTGCTGTAGAGATAGACGCTATACGGGAAGGAGGTGCCGTCCTGCCAGGCGACGGTGATGGAGACGGACTGGCCGGCGTCGATGGTCGCGGAGGTCGGAGAGATCGCGGCAGGGGTCGCGGAGTAGATTTGAACGGCCAGGTATCCGACGCCGCCGCCACCGAGTACTATGCCCAGAAGGAGCACCTTGACTAAATTGCTCTCCCCTCTCAGCGGAAGCATAAGTGCGACCAAGCCTTTGCTGACGGGTTTAAATCTTCGCATTGGTTATGTGAAATCTTACTGGCCATGATAGGATTCTGGCGCCTTTGAGGCGCGCCGAGAAGACGCCCGAGCCGGAAGGCAGCCCTTGGCACAGAGCTACATGTGCACGCTAATCGTATTGGTCGCGTTGCTGCCGATTATGGATACTGAGGAGCCTGAGCCCACCACGACTGTGTAGGACTGCCTCACCTGCGAAGAGTTGGACTTGAACCAGGACCCGGTGGTGATGGAGACGTTGGTGGCCGACCCGCTCGTGATGGAGTAGGCGTTCCTTCCGTTTCCCCCGTGGACTACTATCGTTGAGGCAGTCCCCCCGGTGAGGATGTAGGTGCTGTTGCTCGTTCCTCCGCCTAGGACTGTGAAGAGACCTCCAAGCCCTGCGCCCGTTGCGGCAAAGATCTCGTTGTAGGAGATCTGTTTGAGAGGGCCTGAGATCGTGAAAGTGTCGCCGTCACCGGTCCCCATCAGCGAGTATGTGCTCGGTGAGGCGACGGTCGAATCAACAGGCAAGCCAGCAGGAAGGTTCGACTTGTAGTCCAGATTTAAGGGATTTTTGCCGTCTCGGGGGGTCCGCCTCACTTCCAGAGGAAGTTGCCGTAGCTCCCCTTGTTAGCGAGGTCGCCGCCGTACGTAGCCCTGATCTTCACGCCTCCTGGTGCGACGGCAGCGATTGTGACTGAGCAGGTCCCAACCACCAGCGGGCAGGTCGTGGAGGAGAAGTTCACCCATCCTTTCCCTGAGTACTTCGACCATGTGATGGTCCCGTTTGGCGCGTGGCCCCCTGACACGGTCGCGGAGCAGGTGATGTTCGCACCAACGCTGAACGGTACGGAGTCGCATGTGATCGTAGTCTTCGTCTTTCCGGCTACGACCTTAATTCCCTTGAACCCGTCGCTCCCCAGGTTGTTCGAGTCACCCTGATACGACGCCTGCACCGAGACGACGCCGGAGGTGACGCCTGTCATGGTCACAGAGCAAACCCCACGCGTGAGGGTGCAAGTAGTGGATGTGAAGGATATTGAGCCCGCCCCCTCAGCTGACCAGGTGACGTTGCCCGTGGGCATGTATCCTTTCACCTTGGCGACGCATCTGATGAGCGATGTAGACCCGGCTACGACGGCCTTGGGGCTGCAGGTTACCTTTGTCGTCGACGCCCTCAGCGATACAGAAAGGCTGAACGTCCCGGAGTAGGGGTCGTTGAAGAGGTCTCCGCCGTAGCTTCCGGTTATCGTCAGGGGGGAGGTCGACGAGGTAGGCGTGAACCTGAACGTGCAGAATGAGTCCTGGAGCTTGCAAGACATCCTTGAGAACTTCCCAGGCCCGCTGCTCGAGAAAGAGACCCTGCCAGTCGGAGAATCGCCGAAGACAAACGCGAAGCAGTCGACTGGGGTCCCGACGACCGCCGATGGGAAACAATCCAGCAGAACTGTGAAGTCGATGAAGCGCTCGGTGAAGGTGCTGTTCCCGTCGCTTACAGTTACGTTGTGCGGGCCCGAGATCCTGGACGGGACATTGAAGGCGCAACCAGGAGTGACTATCCCATATGCATCGGTCGTACACCCTGTGGGCATTCCGGAGGCTGAGCCGTCATAAGTGAGTGACAGGCTGGCCGACGGGACGAGGGCGGAGCCGGAGACCCCGATGGATTCTCCCCTGGACCCGTAGGGCGGGTCCAGGGAGACGGTGGCGGCGAAGTCTCGAGAGGGGGCTATGTCTACGGACCCGTAGTAAATGCCATACCAGCCGAAGGACGCGACGATTATCAGGAAGGAGCCGTTGGCAGCGACTGAAACCCCGAGGATGACGGAGTTCGAGAAGTCATGGAAGCCATCACCGCTCGTGGCGCGGACGACTGGTGATAGAGGGGTGCTGTTGCTGTTCTTCACCCCTATCCCGCCGATGATGCTTGCGCCGCAGGAGGCACTGACACCTGCTGAATTCGAAGAGGAATGGCCGACGGAGGAGAATCTTGGAGCGATTGGGTTCGTCGAATCGACCGAATATGAAGCTGAGGTGAGTCCGCAGTCTCCCTCGCCTGCGCCGTATACGTAGTAGGTGTAGCCCGAGGGCGCAGTGAGCGATGCGTTCCCGCCGAACGATGTTGCGTAGTCGCTGTCTGTGGTGTAGTTGTCGCCGGATGGGAAGACGTAGGCTCCGACCGAGATGTCGGGGCCGGGCGCAGGGCTGTCGGCAGTGACGTAGTAGGTGCCGGCGACGAATGAGGGGCATGCCAAGATGACGACGCTCTCGTAGCTGTCCGGGCCGCTGGCGCTGACCTTTTGGAAGCACTGAGAGACCCTGAGCGCGATGTTGCTGCTGCTCTTCAGGTTGTCGAGGTCGCCGGCATAGGCCGCGTTCAGCGTCGCGAGTCCGCCTGACGTTCCAGTGACGTTGATGCTACATTGGCCCGAGGATAGGGTGCATATGGTCGAAGAGAGCGCGAGACCTCCTGGGCCAGTGTGAGACCAGCTGACGTTGCCCGCAGGAGCGGAACCCAGGACGGTGGCGGTGCAGGTGGTAGACTCGTCGAGCTCCAGCCTGGTGGTGGTGCAGGCCGCGGTAGTGGACGTGGAGCCGTTGGTGTCGAGGAGTACGACTCTGGCAATCTCCGTTGACCAGTTGGGGTAGGTCGAATCGATGCGGTACTCGCCTGCGACCCAGAAGGTCGAGGGTACGCTCGGGTCTGTCGCTGCGCCGAAGTAGTCCCCGTATCTCAGGGTGTTGTCCCTGGCGGAGCCGAGGGCGATTATCGTGGAGTTTCTCAGGGTGTTGTTGGCATCGGTCGAGAGGCGGCTCGTCACGGCGAGCGATGGGTAGAGCGTGGAAGAGGACTCGCCGAATGCGACGATGAGGTCGTTGGATGAATCGAGGCTAACTGCAGGATAGAACATGTATGTGCCGTTCTGGGCGTAGTCGAAGTCCTGTAGTTTCGTGGGGGCGGAGGTCCCCGCGGTGAGGAGTTGAACTAGCCTCAGGCATGAGCGAGTGACTGAGTCTCCGACGGGGATGCATGCGTCCGCCAGCGAGAACCACAGGGAGTTCGAATTCCAGACCGCGCTCTGGACCCTGTTGTCATTTGTGGCGAGGGGGAAGCCTCCGCCTGGCTGTCCCGCGTCCGGGGGGACGCCTGCGGGGGCCGTCGAGAGGGTGAAGGTCGTGACCGTGACGACTCCGGGTGGCACCCCGGTGACCGCGAGCATCTTTGCGGTGCCGGAGGCGCCCGTCCCGATGGTGACCATGTAGAGCACTCCCGACGAATTGCTCAGGTGTCGGGCCGGCTGCGTAGAAAACATGGCGGAATCGATGGCGGAGGCCGCGAAGTGCACAGTGGCTGCCCCGCTCACCAGCTCCGACTTGCTGAAGACCCAGTACTGGTTGCCAATGAAAGCCCAACAGCAGGCGTAGTCGTTCGCCGAGATCACCAGCTTGTCGTCGCTGACACCGATGTAAGGTTGGTCCGGGATGTAGGGCCCAGCCGTAGCGAGGGCGTAGATTGACCATGAATGGGTGGGGTCGCTGTCGTCGGAGACTGCGAAGAGGACCTTGTCCCCGGGGATGTCAAGCACTGATGCGAACCAGCGGCCGCTCATGGAGTCGTAGAGGACCTGGGGGTCGCTCATCGAAGAGGTGGGGACGCCGAAGAAACTTGAGAGGGCGAAGGTGCTCTTAGCGACAAGCCCGGACTTGAAGTAAATGACCCCTGCCAGGTTTACGACCTCGAATACGTGGCTCGGGCCGGCGGCGACGTTGGGGTCGGGCGGAGAACAGAGGCACGGGTTTGCGCCATTGCCCTGGACGCCTCCCAGGGAAAAGTTCGAGACTATCGAAGGATGACCCTCGGTCGTTGGAGATGCGATGGTCTTGAGGCCTTCGCCCAGGGGCACGAAGCCTGGTTGCTCGGACGCTTCTTTCTGGTCTTCGACCGCAGCGCCGTCGTCCGGGAGGTTCATGACCCTGGGCGTCGTCGAGTTGGGGGCGGTGGCGGCCGGAATCTTGCTCACCTCGACCCTTTGGAGAAGATGCGTCTGGCCAGGAGTCAGTTGAGTCTGGTCCACGGGAGATTTCGCGCCTACGGGTATGACCAGGGCGGCCAGGAAGGAAGAAGAACAAAGCAAGGACGCGAGGGCTAGGACGGACCATCGGTGGCTTTCCAAATTACAGGTGACGCGGGCGCAAGCATTCGAGTTCTATAAGAACGTGCGGCAGTGGTTTTCGCTCGCGGCCCGGTGGGACCCGCCCGGAAAACCGTGTCAGAAATGGATTTGAACTAGGCTAAATGGATAGCACTCAAGGTCTCCTTTCACTCCGCTATGGGATCCGTCAACATGATTTGTCGGCCTCTGAATCTAACCTTACTGAGATCCAACAGATCTTTGTCGTGAGTCAGCACCGCCTCCATTCCATTATGAAGATAGCAACCCACGATGAGTGAGTCTCTTCCACCCAGCTTGAACTCTGAAGCAAGATCCAACGAGTAGAGCGAAACAGTCTTTGTGATATTGAGGAACTTGGTTCTCCTGTCGCTTATCAAGACGTGCAACTTTGATTTCGCGTCCTCTACGAGCATCCCTCTCCTGAAAGCTAGTGTGTGAAAGACTTCATGGACCACGGTCGGGGTCAATGCCCAGCCCTGCAATGCCATGACTGCATCCCTGGCCTTCGCATGTTCATTCGTCGTCGGATCCATGGCGTAGACCAGAATGCTCGAGTCTATTCCATTCAACGCCAGATCTCTTTGACCTCGGCCTCTTTCACAGGAACAGTCCTTCTGGTCCTCTTGGGGTTCCACGACATTATTTTCCTCAGTGTATCCTCCTTCTTCCCTGCTTTCTTGATGATGACCATGCCTTTCTCCTTCTCGAAGGTAACTTCGCTGCCCTCAACTAGACCGAGCTGTTCGGCCACCTCTATTGGCAAGACCACCCTTCTCTTCTGATCCAACACAGAAGTCATTTCCCACATGATATGGTGGGACGATGAATATAAGCTTACCTGCGCGGTTCTGAAGAGGTTTGGCCGAGAGGCCTTTACCCTGGGAGGGGTTCGACTCCAAACATTGGTCGCTTATCACGTGTGAAGAGATTGCGAAAGTAAATCGCACATTAAGAAATCGAGATAAGCGGGCCCGGTGGGGCCCGCCCCCAAATGGGTCCGAAAAATGGATTCCATTCGCATGATTTTGACCTCATTTCCGAGGCCAGTCCCGTGGCTACTGTCGAAATCCTAATCTAAGCTCTAATTGACTTCGTATCTCTATGCTAGCTGATGAAGAGCGTATTCAAAGAATAATCGAACACCACGAGAGAGAAGCAGAAGACGAGTCGAAGAGAGAGATTGGAGAAGATCCGCTTTATGATGGAATAGCATGGAGTAGCATCGAGCCTTTCCTTCCCAAGCAGGGACGCATTCTTGACGCAGGAGGCGGGGCTGGCGTGTGGTCAGTCAGATTGGCCGAGAAATCGGAGTGCTCTATCGTGCTTTTCGACATAGCTCATCGGCTTCTGACTACAGCTACTACGAGACTGAAGGCGCTTAAATTAAGTGGTCGTGTTGACGTTCTCATTGCGGACATAAGAGTAATCCCTCATCTCGGGGACAGCTTCGATTTTGTGCTCTGTGAAGGCGACCCCATTGCTATCTGTGGCGACTCGGAAAAGGCCGTGAGTGAATTGTCCAGAGTGCTCAAACCGAATGGCTATCTCGCAGCCGGACTCGACAGCACGATCTTTCGCGCCTTCAAAGCCCTAACGAGTGGAGCATCGTTGGACGACGTTATCGAACTCCTCCGGACCGGAAGATCCCCAGCGGAGGACGGTGCGCTCTTTGAATCGAAATCATTCACACCAACTGAATTCGCCTCCCTTGCAAAGAAGCACGGTCTCGAGATGGTCAGAGTGGCTGGCAGACCCATCGGCTTTGGCTCGGAGATGCTTGATGTTTTTGTATCTGCGATACCAATTGATTTGCGGCGCGAGATTTTCCGCGAGAATGAGAGGCCTAGATTGCTGAATTTCCTCCGTCAGGTATACGAAGAGCCGTATCTCGCAGCTGTGGGAAGCCACCTCTTAGTGGTGGCGAAGAAAGTGGCATGGGACGGGAAATAGGGGGACGGGACGGCCACTATGGACATATCGAGTTGACGGGCCCGGTGGGATTTGAACGCTGATAGGGTTCAAACCATTGGCATGTCGTCCCTCGCGAAGATAGAAGACAACAGATGTCTCCCGGCGCCCTGGTACCCTCATGAACGACCCAGCACACCTTCGTCCGGCTCAGTCCATCCCGGCAGTGGTAGCGCGGAAACTTTATATCGATGACGTAGCTGTTAAACGCTAGATGCATCGATGGAAACTGTGAAGGTCTCGAAGAAGTACCAGGTGGTCATTCCTGAGAAGCTGAGGGAGGAAGCGAACATCAAACCAGGAGACAAGATGGTCGCCATCGCAAAACATGGGATCCTCCAGTACGTTCCTGTGCGGTCGGTTAAAGAGACGAAGGGAATGATTAAGGGGCTCGACACTGCCGAATTGCGGGACGAGACCGACCGTGCATGATCAGTATCGACAGTTACGGTTGGATTGAGCGGTTCGCCCAGGGCCCGAAGGCCATTCATTACAATCGAATAATAGACAAGATGAAGGCAACAGAGATCATAACATCAGTGGTCGTTCTTTACGAAGTGTACAAGAAGGTCAAGGGGCTGAAGGGCGAAGAAGCTGCCTTGGAAGCGGTGGCTGCCTTGAGCCAGACAAAAGTTGTACCAATAGACCAGACATTGTCTTTGGAGGCCGCGGATTACAGTCTGGAGCATGGCCTACATTTGGTCAGGCGGGTCAAGATTGGCATGCCCACGGGGAGCGACGCATGGAGAACAGGTCTACGAAAGGCGGGCCCGGTGGGATTCGAACCCATGGTGTCTGAGATGGCTCTTCAGCTCCGAAGGCTGACGCCTTAATCCGTGCTAGGCTACGGGCCCGAGAGCTCCGAGTCGGACTGGGTAATTAAGACATGACCTGGGAGATGGACTCTTCTGAAGGCGCCGCGATTAGGCCCCTGTCCGTGATTATGGCCGTCACGAGCTCGGGAGGGGTCATGTCGAACGCTGGGTTGGCGACGCGGACGCCTTTCGGAGCGATCCGCCGGCCTCTGACCTTTACGACTTCGTCGGCGCCCCTTTCCTCGATGGTGATTTGGTCATGGGTGCGGGTGAGGTCGAAGGTCGACCTGGGCGCAGCGGGATAGAATGGGACTCCGTGCCTTTGAGCCAGGACGGCCTCCTGGTAGGTCCCGATCTTGTTGAAGACGTAGCCGTCGCGGGTGATGCGGTCTGCCCCCACCACGACCTTGTCGACCCTGCCCAGGCTGATCATGTGACCGACCGCGGTGTCGGAGATCAGCGTGCAGTCTATGCCGTCAGAAACGAGTTCGAAGGCGGTCAGGCGCGACCCCTGGAGGGCGGGGCGCGTCTCCGGCACTAGGACCTTGACCAGCTTTCCTTGTTCCACTGCAGCGCGTATCACGCCCAGCGCGGTGCCGTAGCCTACGGTGGCGAGGGCCCCCGCGTTGCATTGGGTGAGGACGGTGTCGCCGTCGGAAATGAGGGCAGCGCCCGCTCTCCCGAGCCTCTTGTTGACCGCGACGTCTTCCTCTTCCATGCGTTTCGCCTCGGCCCGCACAGCTTCCTTTGCCTTGGCCACGGAACCCGATGCACGGGCGACCTTGAGAATCCTGTCGATGCCCCAGAACAGGTTCACCGCGGTCGGGCGGGTCGACCTGAGAAGGGCGGCGCTGGAATCGATTTCTTTCAGGAGGGAGCGAAAGTCGTTTTGCTTCGAATGGGTGACAGCGAGAGCGAGTCCCATGGCTGCGGCCACGCCGATCGCCGGCGCCCCCCTGACGACCATGGTGCGGATGGCCCGGGCCACCTCCTCTGGCCGGGTGAGGTTAAGGTACGAGAGCCTCCCGGGCAGGGCTGTCTGGTCTATCATCCTGACCGAGTCGTTGGCCCACGAGACTGTGCGTAGAGTGAAGAAGTCCGGCAAGGCGATGTGCGGCATCGACTGAACCCAAAAGGGTTTCTGCGGTCGTTTCGTTGAACCTTCAAATACGCTCGGACGGCTCTCGCCCAAGATAAGATTTGGAAGAGATTCGGAATCCCGACGAGCAACTTCAGGCATTCGAAGGGACCCTGTCGAAGGAAGCGGTGGTCGTCCGCGACAAGGACAGGTTCGGGGAGCTTAGCGAATCGGGATATGGTACGCGCCAGGGAGATGAGCTGGTCCTACGAGACTACGAATCGCTCTATCTCCTGTACTCGAAGAAGCTTGAGCTGAAGGACGACTCGGGGCAAGCAGTGAGCTTCGAGAGGCTCGCTGAGCTGACCCAGAGTAGGGCGGGAGACTCGTGGACCAAGTTCATGATTTACCGCGACCTGAGGAGCAGGGGGTACGTAGTCAGGGAGGGGTTCGGCTTCGGGACCGACCTGAGGGTCTATGAGAGGGGCGACTATCCGAAGAAGCCGGCGAAGTACGTCGTCTTCGCCCTCGACGAAGGGATCGAGAAGGGAGTCGACGACCTGCAAAAGTCGGTCAAGCAGATGGCGAAGATGGGGAAGGAGGCGATAATTGCTGTCATCGAACGGAGAGGCGAGGTAATCTACTACAAGGTGAGCAGGGCGAGGTTCTGAGCCCATGGACTTCAGGGCAGCGCTCGACCTCGTCCGCCCCGTCAACTGCGCCATGATAGGGTTCGCAGTCGTAGTGGGGGCCTTCGTCTCAAAGCCAGCTGTCTTCTCATGGTTCCAGGTGGGGCTCGGGTTCCTCACAGGGTTCCTGATCTGCGCCTATTCGATGGCAGTGAACGACGTCTACGACGTCGATGTAGACAGGGTCAACAGGCCCGGGCGGCCCATCCCAAGCGGAAGGATCTCCACAGTCTCCGCGTTCAGGGTCTCCCTTCTGGTGCTGCTCGCAGGGGCCGCGTGCTCGGTGCTGAGCCTCAACCCGTTCGCAGTGGCCATTGCCGCGCTCTACGCGTTCCTGTCCTGGTTGTACAACAGCAGGGCCAAGAAGACAGGGCTCCCGGGGAACCTGATCGTCGCCTCCTCGCTCGCGATCCCCTTCATCTACGGCGGTGTGGTCGTCGGCGGGAGCGTAGGCGCTTCGTTGTTGGTGATGATGGCCCTGACCTCGTTCTTCGCGGGCGTGGGGAGGGAGGTGGTGAAGGCGATGGCAGACGTGGAGGGGGACGCGAAGAGGGGCATAGAGTCGGTCTCGAGGACGAGGGGTCCGAGGGCAGCCTCTTTCGTTGGAGCGGGCTTCTTCCTTCTGGCAGTGGTGACGAGCTGGGTCCCCCTTCTCGTCGGCCTTGCCAACTGGTACTACGCGGTCGGCGTCCTCGTTCCAGATGCGCTCTTCATCTACCTGGCGGCGAGCATAGTCGCGAAGAACGACGCGTCGAACGCGTACAGGGTGAAGAAGATAGCCCTCGCAGGGATGACCGCGGGCCTTCTGGTCTTCGTCGGAGGCGCGTTCTGACTTGTGGTCTGAGAAGTACAGGCCGAAGGCCATCGAAGAGATGGTTGGGAACGAAGAGGCGAGGGCGAAGCTCGTCGCGTGGTTGAAGAAGTGGAAGAAGGGAGGGAAGGCGGCGCTTCTGGTCGGACCACCCGGGACCGGGAAGACGACGAGCGTGGCCCTGGTGGCCGGGGAGCTGGGGATGCACCTCGTCGAGCTGAACGCCAGCGACTCGCGGACGAAGGAGAAGATGTCGAAGAAGATCGGAGAGCTGGTTGGGAGCTCCTCGCTCTTCGGGGGAAGGTCGCTGATCTTCCTGGACGAAGTGGACGGACTCGCGGGAAGGGCCGATTACGGTGCTATCGACTTCATCAAGGACATAGTCAGGCGGAGCGACAACCCCGTCGTGATGGCGGCCAATGACCCTGAGTCGGGCGAGGTCAGGAAGCTGGCGAACGTCTCGACGAGGATCGAGTTCGCAAGGCCCGAACCCGAGGAGACCGAGCTCCTGCTTGCGAGGATCGCAAAATCCGAGAACCTAGGCCTGTCCGGGGAGGAAGTGGCGTCGGCTGCGAGGGCAGCCAACGGGGACCTGAGGTCTGCGATCAACTTCCTGCAATCGGGCGTCGCGGCCCGGAAGGACGAAGAGCTCACCGCTTCCAGGGCCGTCAACGCGTTCTTCGGGGC
>JACQFO010000025.1 GCA_016200025.1 Nitrososphaerota archaeon | reverse complement strand
CGAAGCCCCTAGTCCGGGCCGCCGCGCGGGTCGCCGACGAATGGAATGTCTTTCTCTCGCCGACTGAGGCCTACCTCGAGCTCAAGAAGACCCTGGACGCCGAAGTCGACGGCAGGCAGGTAACAATCTCCGAAACTGGACCCTACCTGATCGGCAGGAACGCCGCCGAGCTCGAGGAGAACGCGAAGCTCCAGGCCGCAAAACTTGGGTGGGACCTCTCTCCCCGGGAGGTGCTCAAGCGCCTAGGGGCTCGGAACGCACCCTGCGGCACTGCGGAGGAATTCGTCGACAAACTGAGGTCCAAGATGGATGTGGGAATCGAGAGGTTCTACTTCCAAACTCTGGTCCCCCAGAACACCGCGATGGTGGGCCTGCTCGCGGACACCCTCAAGCGGGGCGTGTAGGCGCCCTGGCAACCTTCAACGACGCCTATCGCGGTGCGCCCCCGTGGGACATCGGGCGCCCCCAGCGTGAATTCGTGGCCCTGGAAGGGAAGGGCGAGGTGCGCGGGGACGTGGTCGACCTCGGTTGCGGCACTGGCGAGCAGGCCATCTTCTTCTCCTCAAAGGGCCATCGGGTCCTCGGCCTGGACTCTGCTCCGATCGCGATCGCAAAGGCAAAGGAGAAGGCAACCCTGCGGGGGTCGAAGGCCGAATTCCTGGAGCACGACGCGTTGGAACTACCTTCGCTGGGAAAGAAGTTCGACACAGCCACCGACTGCGCCCTCTTCCACGTCTTCCCCGACCAGGAGAGGGCCCGCTACGTCAGGAGCGTTTCGGAGGTGGTGCGAACAGGCGGCAGGTACCTGATGCTGTGCTTCAGCGAGAAGGAGCCAACCGACTGGGGAGGTCCGCGCAGGGTCTCCCAGGCCGAGATACGCCAAGCGTTCTCCGACGGTTGGAGGGTCGACTACATCAACCCGGGAAGGCTCGAAACTACGCTTCACAAGGGCGGCGGCGAAGCCTGGGTCGCCGCACTCACGAGGCTCCCCTAGCCGACGTGTCTTCCGTTAATAACAGGCCACCTCGGCGGCTTTGCCATTGAAAATCGGAGTCGTCGGCGCGCCCGTCGACCTGGGACAGGAGCGGCGCGGCGTGGACATGGGCCCAAGCGCAATCAGGATAGCGCATCTCGAGGAGCGGCTCGCCGCCCTCGGCCACTGGGTGGAGGACTTCGGCAACATACCCTCCACGGACATGTCGACCGCGGTCCTTGGCGACACCCGGGCCAGGTACCTCGAGGACGTTGTCGACCAATGCGGCCTCATAGCTAGGTTGGTCGCGCGCAGCGTCAAGGAAGGCTACTTCCCGCTCGTCCTCGGGGGTGACCAGAGCACCTCGATCGGCACTGCCGCAGGCCTCGCAGAAGCAGGGAGCAGGAGGGGTATCATCTGGCTCGATGCGCACGGGGACTTCAACACCCCGAAGACGACCCCCAGCGGGAACATCCACGGAATGGCCCTGGCCGCGATCCTGGGGTATGGGCATCCGAAGCTGGCCAACCTGGGCGGCGTCCGCCCCAAGGCCCTGGAGAAGAACACGGTCCTCATAGGGGGCCGCAGCTTCGACCCAAAGGAGGCGGAGGCGATCTCCCGCTCAAAGATGACGGTCTACACCATGCGGCAGATCGACGAGCTCGGCATGAAGAAGGTGATGGAGGAGGCCATCGCGGTCGCCGGCAAGGGCGTCAAGCAGGTGCACCTGAGTTTCGACGTCGATGCCATCGACCCAAGAGAAGCACCGGGCACCGGCACCAGCGTCCACGGAGGGCTGACCTACAGAGAGGCGCACCTCGCGATGGAAATGCTCTCCGACTCGAAGAAGGTGACCTCGGCCGAATTCGTGGAAGTCAACCCCATCCTCGACACGGCGAACCTCACCGGCCAGTTGGCAGTGGAACTCATCCTCTCACTCTTCGGCAAGAAGATCATAGCCTAGGCCATTGACCCGAGGTCAGGACCTCAAGTGAGCAACCGCCTTTAACCTAGGCGCGTCCTTCGTAACCATGCCTCCGGTCAAGGGACTGTGGCTGGGATACTCTCGACCTGGCGGCAGGGCTACTCTGGGCCTCGAGGCGACCGGAAACCGGGTCCTGATTCTCGGAGAAAGGGCAGCAGAAGCGGCGCTCCTAGCGACCTACGCTGCGAGAGAGGCGGGCATCAAGCCGGTCGTCCTCGACCTCGGGGGGCTGCTCGCGAACAGTCTCTCCGGGTACATCGACACCTTCGACTACCGCTCCTTCCTCTACGACTCCTTCAGGCTCGAAGAGCCTGGCGCATGGCACGCCCAGATGGTCGCCGCGGCCTATGCCGCGGTCCTCGACCTGACTTCAGAGGAGGAGGCAATAGTGAATTCTGCCCTGCAACAAATCGCTTCGCAGGGCGACCTGGCGAGCCCGGTCTCGGTCTACGATGTCCTGGGAAAGGTCGAGGGCTTCAGGGGCTTCTACGTAGACAGGCTCAAAGGGAGGGTTGGCGGCCTGAAGCTCTTCGACGCGGTCGACGACCGGGCGGTCCGCCGACTCTTTGAGCTGGGGGGAATCCTCGACTTCAGCAGGGCTCCCTACCCCCAGGCCGCCGAGCTTGCGGCCGCCCTCGTAGTCGCAAAATTGTTGGCTCTGTCTCACTCCGATGGGCACCGGGAGACGGCCGTTGTCCTCACCGAGGCTCATCGACTCTTCAAGTCCTCCCCGCGCCAGCTCCATTCTTGCAGGCTGCTCGCCCAGGTCCTCGCATGGCCTCCTTCGACCTTCATGGCGACCGAACAGTCTCAGACTCTCGCGCCCCAGCTCCTCCAGGGATGCCAAGTGAGGGTCTACTCGAGCGACGCCTGGCACCAGAGGCCTGGGGCCACCAAGGCAATCCTGCGGGGCACGTTCGTCCTGGAGGACACGCGCTCACGAAGCGACCTGGTCTTCGTTCCCAGGAGGGTACCCGTGAAGACTTCAGAGCATCTTGCGGGGCGTCCGGCGAAGTACGCGTCCCCATACCTCACCTCCAAGATCCTCGAGGAGGTCGCCCGGTTCTCCCTGTCGACGCGCGAGTCCGTCATCCAGTTCCTCTCCCCCGACTTCCTCCCGGCGGACATCGGCGCGGAGATCGACAGCCTCCACGCCCGGGGATGCCTCCTTCAGGAGCCCAAGGACTCCGGCTCGGGCCCCAGGGTCTTCGCCTACACGGTCACCGAGAAAGGACTCTCCCTCCTCGTGGAGTTGAGGAAGTAGTGGAGAAGATTCCGACCCTCTGCGGGGCCGTCGACGACCTCCTCGGCGGCGGGCTGCCCACCGGAACCGTCACCCAGGTTTTCGGCGAGAAAGCCCTCGGAAAGAGCATCTTCTCGTACCAGGCTGCGTGCTCGGTGGTGTCAGGAGGGCACAGCGCGATAATTCTCGATACTGAGCAGTCCTACCTGAGCTACCTGCTCCCGTACAGGCAGCAGGGGATGAACAAGCGCTTCGGAAAGGAGCTCAAAGCGTATGAATTGAAGCTCGAACGGACGACGAAGCCTTCAGCCAAGAGGAAGGGCGCCTCTCGGGGCGAACTCCTCACCCAGATCTCCTCTACCCTGGACAGGCTCGGCGTATCCTACACCGACGCCCACCTGGGGCCCATCGTGGACATCCTCTGTCCGTCCTTCTCGGTCGAGATTCCGACGAAGGAGCCCTCCATCTTCCTGCTCCAGACCCCGGAGGTCGTGGACCTCCTCAACCTGCACGGGGTCGACGCGACAAAGGAGGTTTCGAGCGGAGGGAGGGTCGAGCTCAGGCTCAGGCAGACTCCGACCTACGACTCCGTTCTTCACACTATCGTCAGGGAGACGGGCGCCAGGTTCCTGGTCTACGATTCGATCTCGGCCCCTTTCAAGTCGTCCTTCCCGAGCACCCAGGACCTCCCTGCCAGGAGCGCGGGGATGGCCATGATTCTATCGCACGCCCAGAGGCTCTGCGTCGAGTTCGACATCGCCGTCCTCGTGGTGAGTCACGTCTCCATCGACCCGATCAAGGCCTGGAACCGCCGACCCTACGGCGGGGTGATACTTGGCCACGAGGCCAAGTTCTCCTTCGAGCTCACGAAGAGTGGGGCGAAGAGGAACGGCGAGGCCGAACCCGAGAATGAGGAGGAGAAGACCGAGAAGGGAAGGGCCTTCTGGGTCGCCCGCCACCCCGCGATGGAAGAGTACTCCAAGTTCGGCTACGCCAACATCGACGAAGAGGGGTTCCATTGATGGGCTTCGCCAAGAAGTTCCTCGTCCTTCTCCTGGGCCTCGGCGCCATCGGGCTCGGGCTCTGGCCACTGGGTGCCTTGGCAATCGTCTATCTGCTACTTCCCCTGCGGGGGCGAAGGCGACCAACGGCCTCGGAGCGCACGAAGTCCCTGGGCTTCCCGAGGAGATTCATCCTCTCGGCCGGCCTGGCCGTCGTCGGCGTGTCGGCTCTTGCCTAAGGGGGCATCTTCTCGCCCCTCCTCTTCCTCTTGCTGGCCTCAGTCTTTGCCGCGTGGCCCGTGCTCCCCTTCCGGAGCGTTCTCGATGCCTATGTCCCCCTCGGAGACTCGACACTGCTTAGGGCCCGTTGGTTCCCCCTTGCCTGGGCCGCGGTCGCTGAAGTCAAGCCAGGGTCAGATTTCTCTCCCGGCTCGCTGTCCTCCTACGAGGGGAGGCTGGTGGCTGCCAGGTCGAACAGGGCGCTCTATGTTGTCGCGACCGCACTGGCCTTCGGCCGCCGCGGCGCAGAAGACGCCGTCATAGATTCTCTTCGAAGGTCTGCCGGGACAATCACGGGCGGCGCCTTCCTTCTCCCCCTTGACGGCGCCGAAGCTGCAAGGGTCTTCAGTTCGAGGCTCCGCTCCAAGAAGATCGCCAAGGAAGACTTGCTGGCGCGGGGCCCATCTGCTTCAGACCTTCTTGTCCTAGAGTCCGCAGGAGGCTTCGTCTCGAAGGCTGCCAATTGGGAGGTGGCGGGACCTCGTGCCAAAGTCGCGTCGGTACCTTCGCCCCGCGGCAGGATCGAAGGCCGCCTGCTCCTGTGGGAGGTCCTGGACGCGATCCTGAAGTCCGGCGCCCGCCCCGAGCCCGACGCGTATTCGAGCTTCCTCGAATCGGCCCGGGCCACCGTAGGCGAGCCGCTCTCGGAGCGCTTCATCTCGTTGGAAGGGGAAGGCGGCAAGGTCTCGGTCCAGGGTCTGGGCGGGGAGAAGCTCGACCTGTCGCGGTCGCAGCTGAGGGCCATAGTCTCCGTCTATGGCAGGGCGGGCCCGTGATAGGGCGGATTCACAGGCCTGCCCAGGGGCCCTGAACCTTTCGGCCCAGTCTACGAGGGCCTGCAGGAGCCGGGTAAGCTGTCCCTTCACGGTCTCGTCTGTGAGCTTCATCTCGGAGTCGAAGGCCTGCTGCGCCCTCCCGACGTAGACCTGAGGCCGGTTGACAGCGAACATGTTGACGTCCACGAGGATATGCCTCAGGTGGAGCTGGGCCCTCACGCCGCCGCGAATCGCCGACGACGCGCTGACCATCGCCGCGGGCTTCCCGTCCCAGGAATTGTCCTCGTCGGGCCTGCCTCCCCACTCGATGGCGTTCTTCAGCAGCGCCGACACCGAGTAGTTGTGCTCGGGCGTCGCGAAGAGGATTGCGTCGGCCTCCCGGATCTTGGTTTTGAAGGCCCTGACGTCGGCGGGCGGGTCGCGCTCCAGGTCCTGGCTGAAGATCGGAAACTTGGACGTGTCGAAGATCTCCATGGTGGCATCCTTCGGCAGCAGCCCCCGGGCTGCCTCCAGGAGAGCAGTGTTGTACGAACCCTTCCTGCTGCTCCCAGATATCGCAAGAATCTTGACCATCGCGCTCTTTTCCTGCCCAGTCGACAACGCGGTTCCAAGCCTGCTTATGAAACAAACTGTCGTCGACTTCCTCCCCGATACGCGTAAATACGAAGAAAATTTTGGCGTCCAGAAGTTGAACGGAAGCGCAGGCGACCAGAAGTTCTCCCGAAGGTCGCTGATCCTGATCATCGGCGGGCTGCTGACGGGGCTCCTCCTTGGCGCCCTGGACCAGACCATTGTGGCGACCGCGGGTCCGACCATCATCGTCGACCTCGGCGGACTCAGCGTCTATGCCTGGGTCTTCAGCGCGTACATACTAACCCAGACCGTTTCAATGCCGGTCTTCGGCAAACTCTCCGACCTCTACGGCAGGAGGAAGTTCCTGATCCTCGGGCTCCTCATCTTCATGGGAGGCTCAGTCCTCTCGGGGTTCTCTCAGGACATAAACCAGCTCATAATCTTCAGGGCGATCCAGGGGATAGGGAGCGGCGCGTTCTTCCCCATCGCCATCGCGGTAGCCGGGGCCGTCTTCCCCCCGTCTCAGCGCGGGAGGGTCCAGGGAATCTTCGCGAGTGTCTTCGGCATCTCTGCGGTCCTAGGGCCGTCCGCTGGGTCCTACATCGTCCAGGCTCTCGACTGGAGATGGATTTTCTACGTCAACCTCCCCCTGGGGGTCCTCTCCATAGTCATGCTCGCCATCGCCCTCAACGAGTCCCGGGACAGCAGCGCAAAGCCGGTCGTCGACTGGCTGGGCGTGACGACCCTTACGGCGTGGATAACACTCCTGATGCTCGGCTTCCTCAGCGGAGGGAGCACCTTCGCCTGGTACTCGTTGGAAGAGGCTGCACTCTTCACATTCGGGACCGTCTTCTTCGTCGTGTTCATCTTGGTGGAGAGGAGGGCGCAGGAGCCGATTGTTCCCCTGGGCTTGTTCAGAATCAGGACGGTTTATGCTGCGACAGCTGTGGCCTTCCTGACGGGCGTCTCAATGTACGCGGTCATCAGCTACGTCCCGCTCCTCGTCCAAGCAGGACTTGGCGGTTCGATCGACGACGGCAGGAACGTCCTG
>JACQFO010000021.1 GCA_016200025.1 Nitrososphaerota archaeon | reverse complement strand
TTCGACCTGGTGGGGGCGTCGCTCCACCAGAACTTCAAGCAAGACGCAGGGGTGCTGACGGCGAGGGCAGTGAAGGCCCTCTCGAACCCGGCTGTGGACTTCCTCTGCCACCCGACCAACAGGCTGATCGGAAGGAGGGAGGGGAACCCGTTGGACCTGAACAAGGTAATCCGCGCGGCCAGGGACAACGGGAAGTTCCTGGAGGTGGACGGACAGCCGGACAGGCTCGACCTGGACGAGGTGTGGGCTCGCAAGGCTGTGGAGGGGGGCGTCCCGCTGGTCATAGACTCGGACGCGCATGCGGTCGGCGAGCTGGACAACCTTGGGTATGGGGTGCTTGTTGCCCGGAGGGGGTGGGTCGAGGCGAAGAACGTGATGAACACGAGGGGCCTGAAGGGGCTACTGGACTCGCTCGAACGTTAATATCAGATTTTCGCCGACCTGCCGAGCTGCGGGGGTAGCCAAGCCTGGCCTACGGCGGGGGACTTAAGCAGCCGCTCGCGAGTGGAGAGATCCCTTCCCTTAGGGGTTCGTGGGTTCGAATCCCACCCCCCGCATCGTTATTAGTGGGCCTGGAAGGTCGAGGGATGTCCTTTGCGCAGCAATCAGCTTGTGGCGATCGCCGTTGCAGCGCTGGTGGTCGGGGCGGTCGGCGTCTATTACTGGAACGTGGGCGGCCTGTGGAACAACACGACGAGCACGACGCCGGAGCCCGTGAGCAAACAATTCTACATGGAGGTCGCGGGCTCTCTGTACCTCGCAGTCGACGTCACTGAAGACACGGTGTTTCGGGCCCCCGGATACAGCTACTTCCAGAATAACTCGGTGACATTCCTGGGAGTGAAGTTTCAACCAATCTGCCCCGCGACAGTGATCGGGTGCCCCAATCCGTCGGGCGGGACGCAGACCAACGCGAACCTTTCCGTGGCGCTAATCCAGGTCAGGTTGACGTTCCCTGACACGCACCAGGAGATTGTTTCAGAAGCAATCGGGAGGCTGAACTACGCCCCTGTGGTCTCCAACCACCTGAGCCCGAGGGCCGGAGTCCTCGTCGAGTACATTCCCAAGACTTCGAGCTACAAGATCTTCTTGTTGGTAACGCCATACACCATGTCCGGGGGCGTTTGAATGGAGAGCGGAGCGCTGCCGGCGACCGGTCCCTAGGTCGAAGGGGGGTCTTCCATTCCCATAAGGTGCCCGCCGAAACCGATGGCCCACAGAAGCGCCGGGTAGACTATCATGCGCTCCATCCCTCCGACACCCAGGCCGAGGTCGAGGTCTCCGACGTAGAGCAAGAGAGACAAGAGAGTCGCCACCCCGAGGATGATGGAGAAGTAGAACATCGGTTTCTTCTGAAAACGCGCCACTACGAGTGCGCTCAGACCGGCGAAGAGGAATGCGATTAGCGAGAAAATGCTATGGACGACCCCCGTCGTTTCTGGGAAGAGGCCGACACCCAGGGTGCCGACTCCGACGAGTGCGATCATGACGGCGCCAGGCGTCCAATGGAAGGCCCGGCGGAAGTAGAAGGCGCCCAGGATGCTGAGCAGGCCCAGGAGGGCGACTGAGGCGTCGAAGATCGTCGCGGTGGGCTGGTTGATCAGATACGTCCCATCGGCGACTCGAGTCGCGCCGAGGTCGCTGACATAGTTCGCGGAGACGTTGTACCCGGGGTAGAGAGCCTCTGCGACGATTAGGAAGACTCCGAATTGTGTGGCTCCGGCGAAGATCGAGGCCCCAGCCTTCGCGGCGTTGGAAAGCGCCATCGCACTGCGATGCCCTGAGTTCGCCTAAAAGGATGAGCCTCACCCGCGGATTGGAGGCCGTCTACTGGACGGAGGAGGGAGCTCTGGGCCTGGGAGGATCATCAACCCTTCGCTGGGGTCGCCGATGGCTCTGTACCTACCTTGGATGTACATCAAGCCGACAAGGGCGGAGGTGACAGCATCAAGCTCGTCTCCGGTCATCCGAGAGTGGGGGTCTCCGAGGCCCACGCCATGGTCCTTCAGAGCCTTTGACAGGAGCGGGAGGCCCTCCTGCTTCCTGGGCATCCCCAATAGGTCCTGTATGGCTCCCGGGAAGCTCTCGATCACCTCGAGGCCCTCCTTCTCGAGGGCAGCCCTGAGGGCCATGCCCCTCGTGGTGAGCATCCGCATCGGGCCCAGAGAGATTGGGAAGAACCTGATGTGCATCCTGAGCAGTTCCCTGTCGCACTCGCGGAAGTGAGGAGGCCCCCTGTCCTCGATGCTCTTCCGACCATTTGGGAGGAAGAGCGGGGCGTCGATGCTGACCACTTTGGGGTCGGACTCCAGGGTCCTGGCGAGGAGCTCGTCGTCAGTGTGGAGGACAGCAGTGGCGCAGCGCATCTTGGCGTCCATGACGCAGAAGCCAGTGTCCCTCTTCACGCTCCCAGCGAGGTCAATCCCCACGACTTTGAGCTCCTTGGTCAACGGTCACGCCTGTGCATCAGAGCTTTTATCAAAGACGCTCGTTGGGCGCGGGCGTGGACTTCCTCGCCGAAGCGAAGAGGATCGAGCCCGAAATCATCAGGACGAGGAGGGCCGTCCATCGGAAGCCAGAGCTGGCGTATCATGAAGAAGGCACCGCCAAGATGGTCGCCGAGAAACTAGAGTCACTTGGAATCCAGGTGAAGAGGGGGGTGGGAGGGACCGGGGTCCTGGGCGTGCTCAGAGGCGCGAAGAAGGGAAGGGTCGTGGCGCTCAGGGCAGACATGGATGCGCTCCCTCTCGAGGAGCTGGCGGACGTCGAGTTCAGGTCGAAGAACGTGGGAGTGATGCACGCCTGCGGGCACGACACGCATGTCGCCATGCTGCTTGGGGCGGCCAAGATCCTGGCGGAGCACAGGGGAGAGCTGCACGGCACGGTGAAGTTCCTCTTCCAGCCCGCGGAGGAGCACGGGGGGAGGGGAGGGGCAATGCCGATGATAGAAGACGGGGTGATGAAAGACCCGAAGGTGGACTACGTATTCGGGTTGCACATAGACAGCACGAGGAAGTCGGGAGAATTCGGTATGAAGGAGGGGGCAATCGCCGCAGCCCCGGACACCTTCAAGGTCAGGATAGTGGGGAGGGGAGGGCACGGGTCCGCCCCGCACGAAACCGTGGACCCGATCTACGTCGCTGCGCACGTGGTCCTGGCCCTCCAGGGGGTGTCGTCGAGGATGATCGACCCGGTCCGGCCCTTCGTTATCTCCGTGGGGGCCGTGCATTCAGGGACGAAGGAGAACATCATCCCTGACGAGGCAGTTCTGGACGGGACGATAAGGACCCTGGACGAGGCCACGCGCAGGAGGGCGAAGGCCAAGGTGGCCGAGGTCGCAAAAGGGGTCTGCTCCGCCTTCGGGGCGAGCGCGGTGGTGGAGTTTGAGAAGGACGCCTACCCTGTG
>JACQFO010000023.1 GCA_016200025.1 Nitrososphaerota archaeon | reverse complement strand
TCAAAGACGACGTCTACCACTGGGAGGAAGGCTCGACCTACATCCGCCGGCCCGCGTGGTTCGAACCATCCAACGCCATCTCCTCGAAGCGCGATATCATCGGCGCCAGGGCCCTGGTGGTCCTCGAGGACAAGGTCACCACCGACCACATCTCACCCGCAGGAACCATTCCAGTCGACGGCCCCGCCGGGACCTACCTTCAACAGAGAGGCGTGGACCTCCTGCACCTTTCTACCTACGGCGCTCGCAGAGGGAACCACGAGGTGATGGTGAGGGGAGGCTTCAGCAACATCAGGCTCAGGAATTCCCTCGCCGGGGGCAAGGAGGGAGGGAACACCGCCCACTTCCCCGACGGACAGATTGATTCAATCTACGCGGTCGCAGAGCGCTACGCCAGCGAGAAGGTCCCCCTCGTCGTCCTCGCAGGGAAACAGTACGGCGCGGGGAGCTCCAGGGACTGGGCGGCCAAGGCCCCCAAGATGCTTGGAATCAGGGCTGTGATAGCGGAGGATTTTGAGAGGATTCACAGGAGCAACCTCGTGGCCATGGGCGTGATCCCGCTGCAGTTCAAGGATGGAGAGAGCGTCAAGACGCTGGGCCTCAGCGGAAGGGAGACCTTCGACATAGAAGGGCTGTCGACCATGGGCGCCCCGAAGCAGTGGGCAGACGTAACCGCGAAAGATGGGAGTCAAGGGAAGAAGTTCAAGGCATTGATCCGGGTCGACAATGCGACGGAGATGCAGTACATCGAGAGTGGCGGTGTCCTCCCGTACGTCTTCGACAAACTGCGCAATTCTGTGCACTAACGCAACCGTTTTAACCACGAAAACTTCGCTCGTCTTTCGATGGAGAAGGAACTGCTAGTCTACGTCGACGGTAGGTTCTTCGAGAAGTCAAAGGCCGTAGTCTCGGTCTTCGACCACGGCATTCTATACGGCGACGGAGTCTTCGAAGGTATAAGGGTCTACAGCGGGAGCGTCTTCAGGCTCGTCGACCACATCGACAGGCTCTACGACTCTGCGAAGAGCATCCATCTGAAGATCCCCATGACCAAGCACGAGATGACTGAGGCTGTCCTCGAGACCGTCCGCAAGAACCACCTCCGAGATGCCTACGTCCGGCTGGTCGTCTCACGCGGCCCGGGCGACCTGGGCGTGGACCCGGCGCTGTGCAAGGACCCGACGGTCTTCATAATCGCCGAGCCGATGGCCACGGTCCTCGGCCCCAAGGACCCTAAGGTAGTCAGGGTAGTGCTGGCTTCAACAAGGCGGGACCCGGTCGACGCGGCCTCGCACGAGATAAAATCGCTGAACTATCTCAACAGCATACTCGCAAAGATTGAAGCGAACAACGCAGGGGTCGACGACGCGATCCTTCTCGACCATCGGGGATTCGTCTCCGAGGCGAGCGTCAGCAACATCTTCATCGTCAAGGACACCAAGGTCGCGACGCCATCTTCTTCGGCGGGCATCCTCCACGGAATAACGCGCGAGCGCATCATCAGGCTCTGCTCCGACCTCGGGATCGACGTTGAACAGAGGGATGTCACCCCATTCGAGTTGGTGACAGCTGACGAGGTCTTCCTAGTGGGGACGAAATCGGAGATCTTGAGCGTCGGCTCAGTCCGAGGGACCAAGATTGGGAACGGCGGCGTGGGGCCTTTGACAAAGAGGTTATACCAGGAGTTCAGCAAGATTGTCCAGCGACCCGAAGAGGGGACCCCGGTCTACGAGGCCGAGTCGGTAAGCATCTAATCTCAACAAGCATCTTGGGCAGAAACTTCTGAAACTAGTGGCCTTGAGGGTTAAACGGTCAGACACCCCCAGTGGCGGCAGGAATCAAATTCGAGGGAGAGAACAAATGGCTAACAATCATTCAGAACGCGAGCCAGCTGCCGAGGATTAACAGCAAGACGAATCCCGAGGAGGTGACGAAGACTTGACAGAACCCACTTTGAGCAAAATCTAAATACGCGCTCGCGGGCCCGTCTCATTGGGCCCTGCGCATTGTATTGTGCACGTCAACTAGTGTTACATGTAAATGGGGGTAGATGGGAATAGCCCCGACAAAGGGACCAAAGGCACCCGCCAAGAAGACCGTGAGACGGAAGAAGGTCGAAGACGAGGTCCCGCCCTTCAAGGTCAGCACTCACTTCCTGATCCCCAAGCACGAGCTCCTCACCAAGGAGGAGTCCGCCCAGGTCCTCGCCCGCTACAACTCCTCCCCCGGCCAGTTCCCCTACATCCTCTCCACAGACGCACTCGCAAAGGAGATCGGCGCAAAGCCCGGCGACCTTGTCAGGATCACCCGCAACAGCGAGACGGCCGGAACCAGCACCTACTACCGATACGTGGTGGAGAGCTAGAATGAGCAAGCAGGCCGCAGTCTCCAACTCCTGGATCGTACTCAGCGACCTCCTCCAGAGAGAAGGCGTCGCCCGCCAGCACCTCAACAGCTACAACGAGTTCGTCTCCCGGGGCCTCCAGAACATCGTCGACGAGATCGGCGAAGTCGAAGTGGAGACAGTCAGCACCCCTTACAAGATAAAGTTCGGCCGCCTCACCCTTGGCTCGCCGCGCGTCGTGGAGATCGACGGCTCCGTCAGCAGCATCCTCCCCATGGAGTCGCGCCTCCGCAACCTTACCTACTCCGCCCCGATCCTTCTTGAAATGACCATCGAAGAGGAGGGCCTCCCGCGAGACACCACCCGCCAGCACATCGGCGACCTCCCTGTCATGGTGAAATCCGAGCTCTGCCAGCTCTCAAACCGCTCAAAAGAACAGCTCATCGACTCGGGGGAGGACCCCAACGACCCCGGCGGATACTTCATCATCCACGGAGCCGAGCGCGTCATCGTCGGCCTCGAGGACCTCTCCCCCAACAAGATCCTCGTCGACTCAGATAAGCTGTCCGGCTCCACCACCTACAAGGCCCGCGTCTACTCTTCTGTCGTCGGCTACAGGTCCAAGCTCGAGCTCACACTGAAGCAGGACGGAGCGATCAACGTCAAGGTTCCCAGCTGCCCCGTCGACCTACCCTTCGTAATCGTCATGCGCGCCCTGGGCATGAAGTCGGACAAGGAGATCGCAGACACCGTCTCCCCCAAGGCGGAGATCCAGGACCTCCTCGAAGTCTCCTTCGACAAGGCCAGCGAAGCCCCCACAGAGAAGGACTCCCTAGTGTTCATCGGAAACCGCGTCGCCCACGGCATGCTCGAAGAGTTCAGGGTCAAGCGCGCCCAGTCCATGCTCGACTGGGGCCTCCTCCCGCACCTGGGCAAGACCGACGACAAGCGCTTCGACAAGTCCATGTTCATGGGCGAGGCAGTCTGCAAGCTCCTCGAGCTCAGGCTCGGCTGGATCGGCGCCGACGACAAGGACCACTACGGCAACAAGGTCATCAAGTTCGCCGGCCAGATGCTCGCCGACCTCTTCCGCACCGCCTTCAGGAACCTCGTCAGGGACATGAAGTACCAGCTCGAGAGGACCGGCCAGAAGCGCGGGGGCAACGTCGTTGGCGCCGCCATCCGGACCGGCATAATCACTGACAAGCTCAACAATGCCATAGCCACGGGCAACTGGGGCAGGGGCAAGGTCGGCGTCACCCAGCTCCTGGACAGGACCAACTACCTCAGCACTCTTAGCCACCTCCGCCGCGTCCAGTCCCCCCTCAGCAGAAGCCAGCCCAACTTCGAGGCCAGGGACCTCCACGCCACCCACTTCGGCAGGATCTGTCCGTCCGAGACTCCTGAAGGGGTCAACTGCGGCCTCGTGAAGAACCTGGCCCTCTCCGCGATAATCTCCGTCAGCGTCCCCTCCCAGGAGATAGAAGAGAAGCTCTGGGAGCTCGGTGCCAAGCAGATTCGGGACACCGAGCAGAAGATGCAGGTCGAAGGCTGCAGAATCTTCATGGACGGCCGCTTCCTAGGCTACGTCGACGACGGCGAGCGCCTCGCCAAGGCCTTCAGGAAGCTCAGGCGCGACGGCCAGATCAACCCGAGCGCCAGCGTCCTCTACGTCGGCCCGGTCAACGACAAGGCCTACCCGCGCCTCTACATCAGCCTCAGCTCAGGCAGGGTCCTCCGGCCCCTGATCCTCGTCGAGAGCGGAAGGCCCCAGCTCAACGCCGAGCAGATCGACAAAGTAGCAGCCGGCCAGCAGTCCTGGCGCGACCTCGTCGACGGTGGCGTCATGGAGCTCATCGACGCCAACGAGGAGGAGAACTGCCTCGTGGCCATGAACGAGGACGACGTCTCCACCAAGAACACCCACATGGAACTCTTCCCGGCAGCCATGTTCGGCATAGCCGCATCGATTATCCCCTTTCCCGAGCACAACCAGTCCCCAAGGAACACCTACGAGTCCGCCATGGCGAAGCAAAGCCTGGGCTTCAGCTCCCCCACCTACCCGATCTCCCCTCACGTGAGGCAGCACGTCCTGGTCAGCCCTCAGGCGCCGATGGTCCGCACCCGGACCCTCGACCTCCTAAAGATCGACGAGCGCCCCATCGGCCAGAACTGCGTAGTCGCGGTCCTCTCCTTCGAGGGCTACAACGTCGAGGACGCGATCATAATGAACAAGTCCAGCG
>JACQFO010000140.1 GCA_016200025.1 Nitrososphaerota archaeon | reverse complement strand
ATTGGACCTGTGCGAGAACGGCGACAACTGCGGAGCTGTTACAAGAAACGATTTCGGGGGCCCCATCCTCTAGTGTCGATTGCATCGCTTCGGCCGAATAGGTACAGAGCGAGGCGAGCTGTCGTAGCCGAACCGGAAGGTGGAGGGAGTGGAGTTCGAACTTCGAATATGAGAGCCCTGCCCAAGGAAGCACAGCAACGGCCCTCGTTGCGACCGCTAGATTGAGGGCCCCCTCCACGGAGCCGTTGAAGGGACGCAGGAGAGACATGTTGTCCCGAAGATCAATATCAGCCCCAAGTGAGAGCCTCGCAGATACATTGATGCTTCCTCTCGAGACTAATGACGACGAACCATCGAGTACTGAAGAAACGTCGTGCACAGCGCCAGAGCATGTGTAGATTTTAGACGAAACAGCCGATTGGGCTCCGTCTAAGAGAAGGAGTCCGCCCTCTCCGGAAAGCACGATGGCTTCCGCATTTACATAGCTCTCAGCGTAGGAACTCGAGGCGAGCGCCCGCCGTTGTTGGGCGGAGGACAGCAGAGCGAGATTCGAGACCAGCAGGGTCGAGAAAATTATGGTTGCCGCCAAGGCAGCGGCTATCGCCCGACGTCTTGCCAAGCTTCAAGGATCACCGTCTTATGGCCAATTTGAATCGCCAAGGTCGCCACAAGTCCGTCCGCAGGAGGACCCGGCTCACACTGATGCCCGTCGATGGCCGCGGACGTCGTTGTTGTGCCGTTCGAAAGCGACCCGATTCTGCTACAAATCTCCTCCCACGATGCGCTCCTGGTCCAGACAAGACCAACAGACCCGATAGTATCAGACAGAACATCGATCAGGCGCCCCTCCTTGAGTGAACGCTGCGCCGCGAGGTCTGCTCCCTGGGGACTCCAAAGCAGAATCGACCCTACGCTAGAGATGCCTATCAGGGCGGCCAGGGACAGGTCCAATGCCCTCAACCTGGCCGGAGCCTCGAGACCACCAACATGGCCGCCAATAGGCCGAGCCCAAACAGAATTCCGCAAAGTAGGGCAAAGTCGATCAGAGTCTCAGCCTCAGCCAGAACCATCCACCTCAACGGACGCCCCTGTCAGATGAGCCGAGTAGCTTGTTCCTGGAACCAACGCAATGTCCGGGAGGAACCAATGGCTCGGGAAAGACACATTGGCTCCTCCTGATTGGAAGGTAAGACCCCACCCTTCCAATCTTATTTCCCCGGGGAACCCCTTGTACCCGTACGAAAATGAGACAGTCATCCCCGGTCTCAGTGAATCCAGCACACTCCGGACGCCGTCTAGATACCTGAACCCTGATCCGATGACCGACGAGGACAGGACACCCACGAAGACGGGCGACATGGCAGCAACAAGGACCCCAGTGGCTACGACGTAGGCTCCCCAGGATGATAGCATGGACGTAGAGGAGACGGGCGCGTCAGCTCACCGCCAAGCTAAGGGCCAAAGCCAATGAAGAGAAAGAAAAGACGTGGCGCCCGCGCGAGAACTCAGCAAAGAAGGCGCACGATGCAGGGAGGCGGGCGGTGAGAGCCTCGTTAGACGACTCAAACTGGAGAGCGCCGGCGCTGCAGGATATCGACCCATCAGGCACTGCAATGGAAGCGTAGGACGACCCGTTTGCAAGTGCTTGACGAGCGACATCCACTATGGACGAGAAAGCGGCCCTGTCTTCGACCGTCGACTCGAACCTTGAGTATGCTTGGTAGGTGGCCAAAGAACCCCCGACGAAGAGCGTGGAGACAATAACGACGAGCGAATATTCCAAGACCTCGACCATGTCGAGAAACACGATCTGAAGATTTAACGGCCAACCTTGGTGGTTTAATCCCCTCTGCTGTTTGTCCTCCGAGACCTGGTGCCAAGTCGCCTCGAGAAGCTCTTCCTAGCCGTCGCCGCGCGGCCGAAACGCCGGCATGATCCCGCGCCATTACTGGTCGAGCTCCTCGGAAGAACGCAAGAGGGAGAGAAGATAGACCACGAATCGTTTCCTTTCGCGTATAGACTTCAGAAGGCGAAGGCATCCTGTCTCTACAGCATAGACTGCAACCTGTCGTTCGACCTCATCCTGGGGCTGAGGAGGGTCGTCGAGGACGTGTCAAGTTCGCTCGACCCCGAATCGGTCTACCCCCTCTCATTCGGGCGGCTCGTGCAAATTCTGAGCCAGAACGCCGCAGAGGGCCTATCGGCGATTGCCGGAGAAGGGACCATAAGGGCGCTGGCAGAATTGGTGACCTACGAGGCCTTGGGCCTCTCTAGGATATTGGCGCTCGCCAAAGACGGCAAGGTGACAGAATTCTACGTTGACTCTGATGTCTCCCCAGTCTACCTGGACCACTCGGAGGGCGGAAGATGCGAGACGACCCTCATGCTCACTGAGAGGGAGAGGGGGGCACTTCAGACCCATGCAGACACCTTCAGCGGTTACAGCTTGGACTACCAGACCCCATCAATCAAGAATGACCTCGAGTTGTCCGGTGTGAAACTGAGGATCTCTTTGGACCTTGACCCGGTCTCCGTGAACAGATTCTCCCTGGACGTCAGGAAGCTCAACGTTTCGGGCCTCTCAATGAAAGACCTCATCCGTCTCAATGTCATTACAGGAGAAGCCGCAAGCCTACTAATTGGATGGCTTGAGAGCGGCGGGAACCTCACGATCATAGGCGAAACAGGAACGGGAAAGACTACGATTCTCAATGCCTTGGATGAACAGGTCGAGCCTAGGCTGCGCCGCGTCTACATCGAGGATGCCGTGGAGACCAGAGATATGCTTGACAAAGGATACCACCAGATGAAACTCAAGGTCGACCCGTTCGACAGGAGCACTCTGAACGAGCGGACAAAGGAATCCGAGATCGTGAAGGTCCTGCACAGGTCGCCTGACATCGTGATACTAAGCGAAGTCCAATCGGAGGAGCATAGTCGCGCCTTCTTTCATTCGCTCTCGGCAGGCGCCAAAGGAATCCAGACCTTCCACGCCTCGAGCATAGAGCAAGCAATAAGGCGTTGGGTCAACGTGCATCACATCGCAGAGGAGAGCCTCCTCGATCTAGGGCTCCTTGTCCAGATGGCCAGGCCCGACAGGTTGGGTCCCGGAAGGTTTGTGCAGCGGATTTCAGAAGTGGTCGCACAGTCAAGTTCTCCTCGAGTTAGGGACCTCTTCCTCCGCGACCGAGGGTTCAATCTCAGAAGGGTTGCCGAGACCGGGTATCCGGCCCCACCCTTCGGATGTGCGCCAGATGAATTCTCGCGAAGTATTGTGCGGGCTGCCAGCAGGCTCTCAAGTGGAAGCACACTTTGAGGTTTAGAACGACTTCTCTGGATCACTTCGACCTCGATCCAAGGAAGGTCATTCTCATCGCCCTCGCAGTCTCGGCTTGCGCAGCCTGGGGCTTCGGACTCACTGCGGGGGGAGCTCTGGGAACGGCGAAGCCTGGAGTGGAGCTCGTCGTGGGAGCCGTGGTCCTTTACGTCGTGATTTCGACACCTAGAAGGCTTTTCGAGGTTTCCGCGATGGCGCAGTCGCGGGAAGCCCTGGTGCTTGCGACTACTGCGATGGCCTGCCTCGAGGTCACGGGCTCTCGTACAAGGACCTTGCTGATGCTCCGATCGAGGGAAACCGGATTGGCTGGAGTGTTAACCAGGGTCAAGAGGGGGATATTGCTCGGCTCGAGGCCCTCGGAGGCGGT
>JACQFO010000017.1 GCA_016200025.1 Nitrososphaerota archaeon | reverse complement strand
AGGTGCTCTATGGGGGCGGGCTCCATCATCTTGAAGTTGAAGAGCCTGGCGACCTCCTCGAACTCCCTCTGGATTCTTGCCTGGAGCGCGAATTCCTCGGGCTCGATGTCCCTGATGCCTCTGGGGAGGGAGAGGTCCGTTCTACTCGACCTTCTTCTTCAACGTTGAGAGCTGGGCGAGCATGGCTGTCAGCTGGAGCTCGGGCTGGGCGCCTTCGACGAGGCGGAAGTCGTACTCGGCGAGGATTGAAACGGCCCTCCCGAGGTCCTCGACTTTCAACGTGGACGGCCTCGTTGGCGAAACGCAGGAAGTCCCTTTCCGGGATTCCGTAGACCCGGGTGAGCTCGACCATCTTCGTCCGGGAACCCTCGAAGTTGCCGTCGAGGGCGAGGGCGATGATCTCGCCGACCCTGGACCTGACCGTTGTGCCGGTGACGGATTTCACAGAGTCGAGGGTGAGCCGGCCGGAGGCTGAGGCGGCCTGGAGCATGTTGATGGCCTGGCGGAGGTCTCCCTGGGTGCCCTCGCAGATGGCGTCGAAGGCTTCGCCCGATTCCGCCTCGACCTTCTCCTTCTCTGCGATTGACTCGAGGTGCGACCTGATGGCTGCGGAGTCCAGGCGCTGGAACCTGAAGATCGCGCAGCGGCTCTGGATTGCCTCGATGATGCCTGACGAGTAGTTGCAGACGAGTACGAACCTGGTGTAGCGTGACGATTCCTCCATTATCCTCCTGAGGGCGTTCTGGGAGTCGCGGGTCATTTCATCGGATTCGTCGAGTATCACGAGCCTGAACGGGATGCCCTCGCGGCGGTCAACGAAGCGGGCGAAGACCTTGACCTTCTCCCTGACCGTGTCGATTCCCCTCTCGTCGCTGTTGTTCTCCCTGACCGTGTCGATCCCCCTCTCGTCGCTGTTGTGCAAGAGCACCGGGCTAGTTCCGCCCCAGAAGACTTGGCTTCCGGGAACGCAGAGATCGTAGACGAAGCCAGCGTAAGATTTCACCTTTATGCCTGTGATCTGGGTCGCATAGAGTTCAGATGATGCGAGTCTGCGCAATCTAACCAAAGAAATTCGCTCACTGGAGGTCAGGTTTGAACCGTTCGCCCGGCGAAGAAGGGAAAGGACGTGCTTTCTTGACACCATGGCGCTCTTCTTGTAGTAGAGCTGATGCCTCATTTCGTACCTCCAATTGAAACCAACCCTTTTGCCGAGACGCTCAAGGAACCGAACGAAAGGCTTGGCAGGGACTAGCTCTCCTACGAAGTAGGAGAGCTTGGGCCGATTCCAAACCACCCTGGTCTCTCTTTCGAAGACGCTCGTGTGGAGACCGGTCACACGACCCAACCATGAAGTGCCTACCAGGCTCATCCTCGACGCCGACTTATAACGGAGTAGATTCTGCCATTCGCCTGAAGCGTCGCCGGCGTAACCTTTCATGAACTCCCTCCTCAATTCTGGAGGTGCATTCAAGATGAAATCTGGCACCCTCTTGAACCTTGCGACAAGACTCGGCGCTGATTGCGAATAGAAGTGATTGGCGAAGAATCTTGCGAGTGGTTTCGAGCAAATAGTAAGTTGAATTCCCGATTTGCGGCCCGAAGAACCGGAGACCACGGTGTGAGTATGCGTGTGCAAACCCATGGTTCCCCCGAAATAAGCAGCTGCCCGCTCGGCTAGACTCGACTCCTGCGGGTAACCGTAGGTCAGCACCGTTGTTCCCCCCTTCCCAGCGGGAATGGAAGCACATCCTTCAGCCATGTAGCTCCCTAAGACCCAAGACCCTGCCTGGTCCAAGGAGACTGCCTTCAAAGCAAGACCAGTGGCCGGGTCCATGGGTACTCCTCTCCCTTTGGAACTCTGGAATTCCGGTGCGCGAACCTCGGTGGAATTCGACTCCATTTCGGAATTGAATGTCATCAAAAGGTCGCCCCTTCTCAGTGTGCGAACCGCTCTTTCTACGATTTCGCCCTCCTCGTCAACAACCATCACGGAATGATCCAGCGTGGTCGTTACAGACCCTCCGTTGAAGTCTATCTCTGCTATAAGGGGCGCTTTGTGGCGCGAGATGTTTGCGACACGCTTGAATAGAGGTTCGAGGCTAGACCTGTCAAGGCTGAGCACCTCCAGGTCGGTGGGGTATGCATACTTCGAGGTCTCGTCGACGAAATACATTTCCTTGCGACAATTAGCGCAGTCGTCGTCTTTCCCGACCCTGGGGGCCCCGCGAAGAGGAGGTGGGGGAGCTCCTGCTTCCTCTTGAGGAGGAGGCCGAGCCTCTCCTTGACTCCCGCCTGGTCGGCTACGTCCTCGAGCCTAGTGGGCCTGTATTTTTCGACCCACATCAGATCTTCAATCGGCAAGGAACGACGCTACCATCCGAGGAAAACTCGACCCTCCAACGTATTTATCCCTTCGAGCGAAAAGTCGGTGGTTCCGCTGAAGCGGCTGGAAAGTGAATTGGCGCCTTTGTACCTGTGGATGTGGGCGGACTCAGGCGAAGTTCGTCCTATTCTGGTTGGATTGGAAGCGGCCGCCGTCAATGTTCGCGATCTTCCTGACAATGTCCTACACCTTGCGGACCTCGGTACATCTTCCAGGGCCTCAGGAGGACCTGGATCGAGTCTTCGGAGTTCAGGGCGGCGGGCTAGTCTCGCTGAGTGCCTAGGTTATCTTGAGCCCGAGGTAGAGCTTCGCCAGCTCATTGTGGGCGAGGAGGTCCTTGGCAGGGCCCTCGAAGGCCTTCTTCCCGCTGACCAGGAGGTAGGCCTTGTCGCCCATCTCGAGGGCCTTCCGCGCGTTCTGCTCGACGAGCACGACGGCCAGGTTCTCCTTGGCCAGGAGCGAGATGGTGTCAAGGACCTGGGTCGCGATGATGGGGGCGAGATTCGCGGTCGGCTCGTCGAACATTATGACCTTGGGCCTCCTGATCAGGGCCATGGCCATGGCCACCATCTGCCTCTCTCCACCGCTCAGGTTGTGGACCTTGGAGGTCATGTAGGCCGAGAGCCTGGGGAAGTGCTTCGTGGCTTCAGCGAGCCTTGAAGGGTATTCTGACGAGCTGACTGTGTAGGCCGCCATGCGGAAGTTCTCTTTGACGGTCAGCTGCGTGAACGTGCTCTCGGTCTGGGGGAGGTAGGCGAGGCCCAGGCGGGCGATCTCGTGGGCTGGAAGGCCAGAGATGGTCTTGTCATCGAGTGTCACTGTGCCGGAGTAGATTCTTGTGAGGCCTGCTATGGTCTTGAGGAGGGTGCTCTTGCCGGAGCCGTTGGGGCCGACTATGGCCGTCACCTTGCCCGGCTCGGCGGTGATTGAAACGTCGGTGAGGATGTGGAGCTTCCCGTAACCTGCTGAGACTCCCTCGACTTTGAGCAGGGCCTAGGCCCCCAGGTAGGCTTCCGCGACCTTCGGGTCGGACATGACGCTGGCGGGCGGTCCGCTGGCGACCAGCTTTCCGTAGGCCATGGCATGCACATAGTCAACGTAATCGAGGGCGATGTCGAGCCGGTGTTCGACGATCAGGAAGGTCACCCCCAGTTCGTCCCGGAGCCTGACCAGTTTCGCGAAGATCTCGTGGGCGAGGGTCGGGTTGACCCCTGAAACTGGCTCGTCAAGAAGGAGCATCTTTGCATCGCTCATCAGGGCCCTTCCGATCTCGACGAGCTTCATCTGCCCCCCGCTGAGGTTGACCGCGGGGACGTCCCAGACCTTGGCCAGGCCGAGGAGCTCGAGGATCTTGGAGGCCTTGGTTGCGGTTCTGGTCTCTTCGTCCCTCCAGGTCCTGGCCACGACAGACTTCACGAAGGATTCACCGGGGTGGTCCTTCTCTGCGACCATGAGGTTCTCCAGGACGGTCAGCTTCCAGAAGAGGGCAGGGATCTGGAAGGTCCTTGCGAGGCCCAGCCTGTATATCTTGTGCGGAGGGAGGCCCGCAATCTGTCTTCCCGAGAACTCGATGCTCCCCGCGTCAGGCTTGAAGTAGCCCATCACGGCGTTGATCAGGGTCGTCTTGCCGGAGCCGTTGGGGCCGATCAGTATGGTGAGGGTCTTCTCGCTGACGTCGAGGGAGACGCCGTCGAGGGCATGGAGCATCCCGAAGGACTTCCTGACATCACGGAGCTGGAGGATCTGATTCAATACGTTGAACCAAAAAAAGAAGATGTGGGACTTACGGAGGGCTCGTCCAGGTGACGACGTCCGTACTGACGTCCCACGTTCCTGCTCTTACCCAGGTGGCCGATCCGTTGACCATGACTACCTTCCAGATCTGGTAACCGAAGAGTGGCAATGCGTCGCCCGACGGCCCGAGGATTGTCCATCCGGTCACACCGTAGTAGTTGCCTGCAACCCCACGGAGGACTGACTGGACCGCTGCCCCGTCGCTCGTCCCGGCGGCCATCACCGACAATGCGGCTAGCCAAGCGTCGTCATAGGATCCGGTCTGGTATATTGTCGCGCCCTGGCCCGTCTGTGCGAGGAACCTCGCGGAGAAGTTGTCGCCCTTCAGATTGCCCGGTGCGTTGTAGATGGTAGATGGGAGTCTGATCTGCGCCATGAGTGCCCCGTAGGTCGAGTTCGTCAGGACCGTGTCCTGAGACTGCCCGTCGGAGCCGAACCATGGTTGAGTGCTGTTCAGTAGCGCTGGATATTGGTTGTTGGCCTGGACGAGGATCTGTCCGAATTCCTCGAAGCTTACTGCATAGATGGCGATGTGGTCCGCCCCGTTGCAGTTGGCCTGTGCTAGTGCGGTGTTCCAGTCAGTGTTGATCTTGCTGAGGACTGCTGAGAAGTCTGCCTGGTTCGAGTCGTAGGGGATTCTCTCGATCACATGACCGCCCTGCGTTTCGAACCAAGTGGCGGTCGCGTTCGCCAGACCGCCGGAGTAGGTGCCTATGGCGTGGACGACTATCGCACAGTTGACGCCTCTTTCGGTCATTTCTCTGGCGTCAGCCTGTCCTTGATAGAGGTCCGTTGGGACTGTCCTGAATAGGTAGTCATCGTTGATGGATAGCGAAGCGGCAGTTGATGATGGGCTGATGTCGACTATGTGATGGGACTGGATGTAGCTGTAAATTCCGACTATGGCGTCGCTCCTTAGCGGCCCCACGACAACAGTGACGCCCGCTGCGTCCAACTCACCGATCTTGGCCAACGCTGTGGTGGCCGAGCCGGCGTAGTCCTGTGTCACTGCCGAGAATGTGAGGTTGCAGCCTCCGTCGTGCAGCCATGTGTTGATGTCTGCGACCGCCATCTCTACCGCGGTCTTGGTTCCGATGCCCTGGGCTTGCAGGGACCCTGTTAGCTCGGTGAGCACACCAATCTTGACGTTGCCTCCATTGCAGAGGCTGTTACCACCCGAAACTGAAGTGGTTGTGACGGTCTTGGTGGTCGTTCCACCGCCGCCTGTCGTGACTGTGCTCACTCCGCCGAGTCCTAGTGAAGGTGCGAAGCCTGCTACGGCCCCGGCACCTATCAGAAGCCCGACGATCAATGCGCCTATTGCTCCACCTGTAGATACTGCTCTTCTTTTCATCATTCGTGGCACCTCGGACGCTTCTGAAAGTATTTAACCATTGGCGGGTGTCGAAGTCATGGCGCACCCCGAAATTTGCTTGATCCGAGCATCGTAGCCGCCATAATCTACGGCTCGATCTTCGGCATCATGAGCATGGGGCTCACCGTGACCTATCTCACTACGAAGGTGCCCAACTTCGCCTATGGGTCCATAGTGACAGTGGGGATCTACACTTCCTTCACGCTGACCCTGCTCAACAAGCTCAACCCGTACATGTCGATTCCCTTCGCCTTCGTCTTCGGAGGCCTGGCCTCGGTGGCAGTGTACCTCCTGGTGCTCAAGCCTCTGACGAAGAGGGGCTCCTCGCTGGTGACATTGATGATCGCGACGCTCGCCGTCGACACCGTCTTCGTGGGGCTCATCAACATCTACGCTGACTACCTGACCTTCCGTTACAGGCTCATAGACGACAAGCTCTTCGTCTCTCTGCAGGGCGACTTCAAGCTCCTCGGGGAGCCTGGTCTTATGTACACTGCGCCGGCCGCCCTGGCGATCACGACCGTAGGGATTTACCTGCTCCTCACCAGGACGAAGTTCGGCATCTCGACGAGGGCCGCGGTGGAGAACGCCAACCTGGCCAGGACCGTGGGGATAAACGTAAGCCGCGTCTACACTGTGTCCTGGTTCATAGCTGGCGGACTAGCGGGGATGTCGGGGCCGTTCTATGCCATAGACCTCGGGGGGAGCACAGACTCGGGCTCGCTCCTCATTGTGGAGATCTTCTCAGCAAGCGTCCTTGGGGGGCTGTCCAGCGTGTACGGTGCGATGATCGGAGGGCTCCTGGTCGGCCTCACCGAGATACTCGTGGCTGTGGTCGGGGGGCACGTGTTGGGTTCGTGGTTCTTCGCCTACCAGAAAGGGATCCCGCTGGTGATAATGATCGTCACGCTCCTCATCCTTCCACAGGGGATAGTCTCCCTCGACTGGCGGAGGCTGCTGAGGTGGAGGAGGAAGCAGTAGTTGGCCGGCTTCGACGTACCCGTCGTCCCCGTCTTCGGGGTCGACATCGTTAGTTTCTTCGTGGGCCTTGGAGTCTTCTTCGCGGTGTACCTTCTGATCACGCTGTCGCTCAACCTCGAAGCGGGGTACACTGGGATTCCGAACTTCGGGAAGCTGCTCTTCGTCGCAGCTGGGGCGTCGTTCGCAACGTCGGTGTCGGGCAGGCTCGCGGCCTACATACTGCACATAGGGGTCGGGAGCGACTACCTGATCAACAGCATCAGGATCGTCGGCCAGGTGGACAACGTGCTCGCGGCCAACCCAGCCTACTCGATCGGACTATTCCTGCTCTCGCTCCTCATAGGGGGGCTGGTCGGGGCCCTGTTCGGGTACATCTCGTCCTACCCCGCGCTCCGCCTGAGGGAAGACTACCTCGGGATGCTCCTGCTCGCCTCGGCGCAGTTCTTCGCGATCTTCCTCGCGGCCTACGACCCCCTGATAGGGGCCACTGCGGGGATGGGGTCGCCCGACCCCTACAGGTGGGCGGGCACCGGGAGGGGGGTGAGGGACGTGCTCGCCCTGGCCATGATGCTGATTGTGGCGGGAGGGGTCTATGTGTACTCTGAGCGGGTCGCCAGGTCGCCTCTGGGGAGGACGCTGAGGGCTGTGAGGGACAACGAGATTGCGTCCGGGGCCGTTGGAAAGGACATCGTGGCCATCAGGAAGAAGGTGCTGGTGATCGCGTCCGCGATAGCCGGGATGTCGGGAGCCCTCTGGGCGATGTACCTGGGGGCGAACATCTTCTCCGTGTGGACAAGGTTTGACTGGACCCTCATCCCCTGGGTGATACTCATACTCGGAGGGGCTGGAAACAACCTTGGGACGCTCGTTGGCTCCTTCGTCTTCGCGTTCGTCATCAGGCTGATAGGCCAGGTGAAGCTCGTGATAGGGGACCTTTCGCTCCCAGTGGGTTTCGTCAACAATTCGGGAGTCTACGGGCTGCAGTACATGCCCGTCGACATCAACAGGATCGAGTTCCTAGTGGTGGGCGCCGTCCTGATTATGATACTGATGTGGAGACCCGACGGGATACTTCCGGAGAAGTCCACCTTCACCATGTCCAAGCGCAAGCTGAAGGGCCTGCTTGGTCTGGGCGGCGAGGACGGGCCTCCCCCGGCGTAGCCGCCCCTCCTTTGCCTGAGGGCATGCATTCGCCCTCAAACCTTAATTATCTACGCAAGGTCTTTGCGGTTTTCTTGAATTCGGCGGAGGGGTCGGTCTCCAGGATACTGCAACAGAGGGAGCGAGAGTATGCGATGTCGAAGGTGAGGGTGAAGATGCGCCTATCGATTGAGAACCTGGAGCTCGGGGAGTTCCGGTTGGACAAGCTCAACGAAGGCGAGTGGACGGAGCTGCCAAGGTGGGTCGCGGACGAGCTGGTGGGCCAGGGGATGGCCGAGACGGACGAGAAGCCGGTCGAGGCGGAGATCTTCAACGCGCTGAGCAGGGAGAAGATGATGGGGCCCCTGCAGCTTTCTGCCCTCCCCAGCGACTTCTACGTGAGGCTGAGACGGAGGCTGGAGTTCCTGAAGCTGGCGGTCGCCGACGGG
>JACQFO010000133.1 GCA_016200025.1 Nitrososphaerota archaeon | reverse complement strand
TTGGAGATCCCCGCGTAGGCGCGGACGAACTTCGGGTCTCTTGAAACAGCTCGCTCGAAGAGTGCGAGGGCCTCCCTTAGGCTCGGCTCGGTGCTCTCGTGGAACAGCTGCATCGCCCTGATGTACATGGTGTAGGCTTCGGCGTCGTCCGTGTCTTTGCGCTGGGGTGCTGGGAAGACCTTGGCCGAGATCGAGCCTGCGACCCTGGAGGCCACGTCGCTCTGGATAGCGAAGATGTCGTCGAGCTCCTTGTCGTAGTTGGAAGCCCAGATGTGCTCCTCGGTTCTGGCGTCGATGAGCTGTACCGTCACGCGAATTCGAGTCCCAGCCTTCCTGACGCTTCCTTCGACTATGGAGCCGACTCCTAGTTCTCTTCCTATCTCCGAGGCCTTCTTCTCCTTCTTCTTGTAGTTCATCACCGACGTGCGGGCTATGACCTTCAGTTGTCCGACTTCGGAGAACTTGCTAATCAGCTCCTCCGTAAGGCCGTCGGCGAAGTATTCGTCGTCGGGGTCGGGGCTGATGTTGACGAAGGGGAGCACTGCGAGCCTCTCCCTGGGGGCACGGCCCTCCTCCCTTGATTGAGCGTTCCAAGACATGATGACCTTGTAGACTCCGACCGGGAGTTCGACGTTCTTTAGCTCTATCTCGCCCAACTTGCTGAACTCCAGCTCGGATTTGTTCCTGATGTGGTCGTAGACATGTTGGGTGATGCAGATGCCACCGGGCTCTGCGAGGGGCTCAATCCTCGAGGCCACGTTGACGGCGTCGCCGTAGACGTCCCCGGAGCCGTGGACGACGTCCCCGAGGTGGATTCCCACCCTGAGCTCCAGCTTCCTTGGACCCGAGGGCCCTAAGTTGCGCTCGGCCATCTTCTTCTGGAGCTCGACGGCGCAGAGGACCGCGTCAAGGGCGCTCTTGAATTCGACGAGGAAGGCGTCGCCGATCGTCTTCACTTCAGTCCCACCGTGGGCTGGGAAGGTCGGGCGGAGGAGGGCCCTGTGCTCCTCCAGGAGCTCGAGGGCGAGGGACTCGTCGGCCTGGGCGAGGCGTGTGTAGCCCACCAGGTCGGTGAACATGATGGCGGCAAGGCGCCTCTCTCCGGACATTCGGGAGGAAGCGGAGCGTGTCGGGATAAAGCCGTTGTGGGCCTAGGCTGGGCGGGCTGTCTTTTTGGTCCTCGTTAGTTCGAGGATGCGGGTCCTTAGCTGGTGCATACCGTCGCCCCTGACAGCGGAGATCTTGATCAGGGAGAAGTCTTTGAACATCGGGACGAGTTCGATCTTGTTCTGACCCCTGTCAGCGAGGAGGTCGATCTTGTTCAGTACCAGGAGCACTTTCTGGGGGTCGACTCCCAGCTCCTCGAGGGTCTTCCGGCAGCTGTTCAGCTTCACCCCGACGCTGTCGATGTCCTCGCTAACGTCGACCATCAGCAGGACGAGGTCTGCGTAGGTCAGCTCGTCGAGGGTCGACTTGAAGGACTCGACGAGGTATGTTGGGAGCCTGGTGATGAAGCCGACGGTGTCGGAGAGGAGGACCTTCTGCTTGGAGTTGGCGAAGGTGATCACCCGGGTCGTGGTCGTCAGGGTGGTGAAGAGTTTGGGGGACTCCTCCTTTGATTCGGAGGCGAGGCGGTTGAACAGGGTCGTCTTTCCGCTGCTGGTGTAACCCGCGAGCGAGACGAAGGGGAGGCCGAGCTTGCGCCTTTCGACGATGTGGATTTCCTTGCTCGTCCGGCTCTTCTCGAGTTTGTCCTTGATGAATCCCATCTGCCGCTTGAGGGCCCTGAATTTGACATCGACCGCAGCCTCGCCCATGCCCGAGAAGCCAGCCCTCTCGCCTCTCACCGAGTATCTCACGGCGTCCTTGGCCCTGGGCATCTCGTACCTGAGCTCAGCGAGCTGGACCTGGAGCTTCGCCTCGGTGGTCTGGGCGCGCCTTGCAAAGATGTTCAGGATGAGCCTCTCCCTGTCGACGACCTCGGCCTGAGTCACGGTGGCGAGCTTGTTGGCCTGGGAAGAGGTGACGGTCTCGTCGATGATTAGGGTCTTGGCGTCGTTGTCAGCCACAATCTCCTGGAGCTCCTGGGCCTTGCCGACGCCGACTCCGTACTCGGATTTTATTATCTGCTTCTGGGTGATGAGGGCTTCCACCTTGTAGCCGGCGGCTTTCGCGAGGTCGACAATCTCCTTCTTGGCGAATTCGTCGGGGTAGGTGACGACGACCGCCTTGTCGGTGTGCTGCTCGGTTTCCTTCATTGGAATCCTTTGCTCTGGTTGTTCAGTCCGCGTCGAGCTTCTACTTTCGTGTTACTGTCGTGCCCATCAGCTGGTCGCTGTACTTCTGCTGGTAGCCCTTCGAGAGGGCGAGCCCGACGACGATGTCGAGGAGAAGGAGGACCCAGTGGATCTTGCTGATGTTCCTGACGAAGGCCTCGGGGAAGTTGGGGTTCGATCCGGCCTTGGAGACGACCTTCAGGTTGAGGAAGCGCTTGCCGATGCTGGCCCCGGAAGTAGCCTCGAAGAAGGTGAAGTAGAGCACGAAGATGAGGCCGCCGAACAGAGAGAAGGTCCCGCCGATGAGGAGCGAGAAGGGTGCGAAGCCGCCAGACACGAAGAACGAGACGAACGCCAGAGTAATCAGGACGAAGACGGCGATGCCCACGATTATGGCGTCGACGATGAAGGCGACGAGCCTACTTACCCAGTAGTCCTGGGCCTGCCGGTCCTTGGTCAGTGCGTCGAAGCCAGTGGCCGTAGGCGACGAAGTTGTAGAGGCTGCTCCCTGGGTGCCTGGGACAGGGGCGCCGCAGTTGGGGCAAAAGGCGACGCCAATCGGAAGTTCCTTGCCGCAAGTAGCGCAAAATGCCATCTAAGAGCCGCCTGTGGCATCATCGAGTCCTGGTGTATATATGGAGTGCCTGAACCCTACCTTCGACTCAGCCATTTGACCAGTTTGGCGAGGAACCTGTCTTTACTTTCCAAATATCGCATGGTCGTCATCGGCGCAGAGAGGAACGCCTCCTTCAGGTCTGCTATGTCCACCTTGGGGGAGAAGTAGGCGTAGATCGGGATGCCAGAGAGGATGACGGCTGAGCCGATTAGCTTGTCCTGAATCGAAGTCGAGTAGAGGAGGAAAAGGCAGATGCCGATGCCCAACCAGGGGAGGACCCTCTGCCCGCGGAGGCCCTTCTGGTTCGTCTTCTTCAGGAAGAGGAAGGAGATTGAAACTAACAAGAACGAGAAGGACAGGTTGAGGACGGAGAAGGAGATCAAGCTCGGGAGGCCGGAGAAGGCCGAGAGGACGAAGGCGATGAGACCCTGCACAATCAGGGCGACGTAGGGGGTCTTGTACTTCCTGTGGACCTTGGAGAAGGCCTTTGGGAAGAGGCCGTCGATTGACAGGGCGTAAGAGAGGCGGGACGTCCCGAGGGTTCCGGACTCGTCTGAGCCGGAGACGGAGAAGAGGGCCCCCACGCTCATCATCGTCCCGCCGAGGGCCCCCAGAAGGGTCGTGCCGACGAGGACCAGGGGGACTGCTGTGTAGGCGAGGCCCGCGGAGTTGACTGCGCCGAAGATGACGAAGTTCGTGGAGATGTAGAAGAGAGAGACGATCGCCATCCCGATGACGATTGCGCGGGGAATGTTCCTGCTGGGGTCCCTGACCTCGTCCGCGGGGAGGGTCCCCATCTCGAAACCGACATAGGCCCAGAAGATGAGGACTATGGCAGTCCCGAGATTGCCGAAGCCGTTGGGGGCGAGGGGGAAGTAGTTGGCCGCGAAGCCCGGGTTGAGGGCGAAACTCCCGGCCCCGATGACGACCAGCGCGAGGAGAGGGAGGAGCTTGATGAAGGTCAGGACGTCGTTGACCTTGCCTGCGGCCTTGACACCGACGATGTTGACCCCGGTGAGGCCGAAGAGGAAGAGGGCCTTGACCCCCAACTGTTCGGGCGCGTCGAGAGGGACGAGGTACTGCAGATAGTTGGCGAAGGTGATCGCGAAGACCGGCAGGGAGATGACCTCGGCGACCCACATGCTCCATCCGGTCAGGAAGCCCCAGAAGTCGTTGAACACTGTGGATACAAATGCGAAGGGACCGCCGACTTTGGGGATGTAGTACGCGGAGTAGGCGAAGATCATCGCCAGGATGATGGCCATCACGCCGGCCACGACCCAGAGGACCACGGAGAAGGGCCCGACGAGGCCCGCTGTCAGGGCAGAGGCGACGTAGATGTCGCTGCCAACGACTGCGCCGACCACGATGTTGGTGAGGTCGAAGAGGCCCAGATCCCGCTCGAGGGAGACCAACGTAGGCGGAGTGGAATAGGTCGTGATAAATGGATGATAGAGCTTACGAGTCGACCGGTCTTTCGCTGCTTGGGCTCAGTCGATCCTCACGGAGTTCAGGCGGAATTCTTAAGTTTGCTC
>JACQFO010000138.1 GCA_016200025.1 Nitrososphaerota archaeon | reverse complement strand
TATGGGAGGAGCGTCGGCACAGCGTACCAGCTCAGGGACGACCTGCTTGATTGGAGGTCGAAGGACAAGGTGGCGGCGGGGCTGCTGAAGACTCACAGCGAGAGCGAGGTGGTGGGGAAGATGACAGCCCAGGCCCAGAACTACGCCGAGGAGGCGAAGCGCCAGCTCCTAGTGCTTCCAAGGAGCGATGCTACAATCTTCTTGGAAGATCTAGCTGAGTTCACTGTCCAAAGAAAGTCCTAGAGGTGTTGTCGTGCCTGACTTGGAGAGCTGCCGTCAGGACTGCCCGAGTATGATGAATGCTATTGCGAACCCGTAAATCGCAATCGCTTCCGCGAGCACCACGAAGATAAGGGCCGTGGTCCTCACCTCGGCCTTCTCCGTAACCGCTGCGATGGCCGCCGAGCCGGAAGTCCCGACGCCGACTCCTGCTCCCAATGCTGCGAGGCCGAACGCGATTCCTGCAGCCAGGAATTTCTCCCCGCTTGAGGTCGACCCCGTAGTCTGGGCTGCTGCTGGTGAGGGGACGGCCGCTGCCAGAAACATCAGAGACGCCGCGCAAAGTAGAATCAGAGAGAACTTGCGCATGAATCGACGAAACAGCGCCCTGAATATCGCTTATAAATGTTGACGGGAAAATCGATTGAAAAAAACTCGGGAGCTATGTCCTGAGCTTGGACAGTATCTGCTTGGGTTCGATGCCCGCTTCGACTCCTATGGCTATGGCCGCAAGGTTGCTGACCTCGAACTCCAGGAGCTTGATGAGGGCCAAGATCGTCCCCGGACTTAGCCCCTGCCATACGAAGGCTAGGACGGCGGTGGACATCAGTTTTCTGACGAATGCGTCCTCGACTGCGTCGATAAGATCCTCATCGCCAGGGGTGCCCTGGATGGGGAAACGGTACGCGTTTTCGATGAGCTTGACTGCCTCGGCGGTGGACTCTGAAGCCGCCATGCGCGCGAGGACCGACGTCCCGACGCGCCCGGTTGGGGTGACTATCAGTTCCTGTACCTCCGATTCGCGAAGTCCCCAGGGCTTCGAGCGCAGCACGCTCAGGACGTTGTAGGCGTCGACGTCGAGGGCGACTATGTCACCTACGCCGTTGGCGTCGGCGGCTTTGGCGGAGTAGAGGCGCGGGTTGAGGGAATATTCTTTGGAGATTGCTGACAGGACCGCGTGGTCGATGTAGACGTCGAAGAACCTGATTTCCCCCTTGGCCGAGTAGCTGGAGAGGGCCCTCTCTGCGTCGGCAGCGAACTCCGACCCTGAGAGCATCGAGACTGCTTCGTTGATGTCCTTGGCGGAGAGGACCTTCGCCATCAGGTCGCGCCTCCCGACCAGCTCCTCCGCCTTCATGTCGATGAACTCTATGGTCTCTTCGTAGGACCTGCCGAGCGCCCTGGACTTTAGCGCGAGCTTCAGGTCCCAAGCGATGTTCTTCAGGTAGTACTGCTGGAGGATTCCGTACCTTCCCGCGCCCTGGGTCACGGAGTGGTGGACTGCCGCGAGCCTCTCCCTCAGTGCGAGCTCGAGTCTCCTTGCGGTGTAGGGGGGCGAGAGGGATGAGAGGACGTCGGCGTAGGGAGTGCCGCGAAGCCTGTTCACGAGCTCCTCCAGTGATGTTGCCTCGGTCAACTTTTGGATGGCCCCGGCGTCGAGAAGTGTGCCGCGGAGGGCGAAGGCCTTGGTCCCCACGTAGGTTTTGCTTGACAACTATGGCACGCCAGTCAATTCTGTGCCGGTTCTGTTGGAGTTATAATTCTTGCCGAGCGGAGCGTAGGACTCGGGCTGGTCAGCGTCCCGGCTTGGTGTGGGCGTAGATCCTAGAGAAGACGCCGAAGGCGCCAGGCTCGGAGCCGATGAGCTCGAACCCTTTCTCTTCCATCACATAGTTGAAGATCCAGGGGGCCCAGATCTGGAAGGAAGCCTTGAACTTCTTGTTGGTCTCGAGGTCTAGGAAGAGCCTGTTGAAGGTCCCCTTCTCGCCGTCGTAGCGAGAGTGGATGGAGACGACGTCGTCGTCCCCCGACGGCTCGTAGAGTATTCGCTGGTACATCCCGGAGAGGAAGAGGCCCACGTGGTCGTTGATCTCGGTGACCACAACTCCCCCGGGCTTGAGGACCCGGCGGACCTCGCCCATGATCCTGCCCACTTCAGTGATGGTAAAGTGGCCCGTGGCGGCGCCGAGGAAGACCACCGCGTCGAAGGTCTCCTTCCTGAATTTCAGGTCCATCGCGTCGCCCTTGACTATCCTTGCCGTAGACCCGGACTTCTTCGCATGTCGCCTCGCGACGCTGAGCATCCTGTCCTGGATGTCGAGCCCGGTCATCTCATAGCCTGCCTCTTCGAGTCCGAACAGGTAGACCCCGGCGCCGCAGCAGAGGTCGAGGACCCTTGACCCCTTTCTTGGGAGGTGTTTCAGCAGCCGGGGGAGGGCCTGCTCCAATCGAAGTTTTGCCTGCTCGGACCCGGGGGTGTAGGGGGTGGAGTAGAGGGAGTAGAACTTGTCAGCCCAATCGGGAAACGAAGACAACGATTGGCTTCGAAGAACTCTGTCTAATTATGCTTTGGAGGGGGTTCGGGAACCGAAGACCCCCCATCCCAGCCCGAGGTGACAAGTCACATTGGACGCGATTGAATCATGATTCGAAGGCTTCAGGGTCCGCTGGGGTTCCCCAGTGCGTCTCGTCGAAGGTCTAAATATTGCGTATGCCCTCTCCCCCACCGTGAGGAAAGCAATAGGCGTGGCTGGTTTGATGATGATGATTTTGGGTCTCCTGTTCACAGTGTTCGGCAGCCAGACAATCCCTGCTTCTCGGGGGACTGTGACATGTTCCCCCTCTAACACCTGC
>JACQFO010000137.1 GCA_016200025.1 Nitrososphaerota archaeon | reverse complement strand
TTGAACTCCTGCGCGAGGGAGCCCAGAAGGTCTGGTTGGTCGTTGTCGGGAAGGCTTAATATACTGTTGGTCATGTTGGCCACCAACAGGTTGTCGTGAGGGATTAATAAGACTTGCGCATGTTGGCCAATAGCAACAGCCAGGAGGGACCCTGAACATGAGCGAGGGCGAAAAGCCCACGGCGGTTACTGTAAGGCTCAAGCGCGGGGCATGGGAGATCGAGATCACCTCCCCCGAGGACAAGGTCCAGCAGGCTGTGGAGAGCGTCCTAGCGGGCATGACCTCCAAGGAGCCCGCATTCGTCAATCCTCAGGATCCGCAGCCGGACCAGAGGCGCTTCGAGACGTGCAGGGGGCTCCTGACCACGATCTGGCGTGAGGGGTGGTTCGCCTCCCCGAGGGCTCTATCTGATGTCCACGAAGAGATGAGCCGCAGGGGCTACCATTACGACCGGACCGCGGTCGCGCACACGCTCGTCGACCTCGTGAGGGAAGGCATCCTGTTCCGCGACGGGAGCATGAGGAATTACAGATATGTCCAGAAGCAGCCGTTCAAGACCTCCGGGCCCGGCGAAGCAACCTAGATGGTCGAGGCGGTCCTGCCGGTCCCAATCTCCGGCCTGGATGACTGAGTGCCTCCGCGAGGTGCTTGTGACTATTGTTTGAACTTCTTCGACAACTGCTCCGCCAGCCTGCTGGTGCCGATTGTCGCGATCCTGTACTTGCCCCCCGAATCGGTTCCGACCCTTTCGACCAGGGCAGACTTTGTGAGCTCGCTGAGCCTGGAGCTTATGGTCTTGGGGTAGAGCCCAGTGGAGAGCTCTATCTCCCCCACGCCCATTGCGTCCGTCTGCGATTTGCCGCTGAGGTGGGCGATCCGCGAGGCGACCAGCTGGAGAAGGATGACGTCCCTGTCGCTCAGCTTCTTGTCCTGCGCCCAGACCCTGGGCCCTTCTGGGGTGACCCTAACGAAGTCTTTGAACATCTGTATCAGGTCGTTCAGGGAGTAGTTGATGCTGATTGCGCGGGCGAGGTCCATGTTGGGGAGCTGCTTGGAGACGAATTCGTGAAGCGACCGCATGACTACTTCAGGGGACCCCTTGAATTCCAACTTGGATTCTCCATAGGTGACAGAGATCGACAGCTCTCTTTCAGTGGACATCTTCGCCAGAACTCCGCCACGCACCGAAAACTGGTGGACTTAAATCAGTTTGGCTGGGGAAGAGCGAGTTCGTCGGCCTCGCCTTCGGAAGGCGCCATCGGAGGGGCGGACATGGAGACTCCCGATGAAGTGTAGACGAACTCCCCGTCCGCGGCCTTGAACCGCCTGACCTTGGTCGTCTTCGCGAGCCTGAGCAGCGCGACAGCCACTGACTGTTTGGGGTAGTTGAGACCGTACGTCTGAAGAGCCACCCTCACGTCCGAGAGCTTTCGCCCGTCCCTGCCCCATGAATCCGCGAAGAACTTCTCTATGACGTCCGAGAGCGAGTCGTTCTTCTCCAGGGACACCATGGGGACTTCGTTCGGACGGGGCGAATTGGGGGAGTCCTGTGCCTGCTCTGCGACCCTCGCCTTGCTCGCTGGCGTTGTCCCCTGGGCGGGACTCGGGAGCTTCGACGCGAGCTCAGGGACCAAATCGATGGCTTCCCTGAGGTGTTCAGGGTCTGCCTCGACCTCCGCCTCCGAATTTCCCACCTTAACCTTGATGCGTGTCAATGGGGATCGGATTCCCGCGCGGGGGTGCGCGCATTTAAGCCTAAACGGCGACCCGGAAGTCCTCTCTGACGGTCGTGAGGACTAGGTGGGTGTTGGCGCGTTCGACGAAGGGCATGGTCAGAAGTCCCTTTGTGAACCGGCTGAGCTCTTCCCTGTCCTTGAACTTCACCACTACGATCCCGTCGATCTCTCCCGTCACGTCGTAGACCGCGCAGACGCCCGGAAGCTTGGCGATCTCCCTCTCCATCTCTAGGAGCTTGCCCTTCGAGACCAAGATCTCGGTCACTGCCGTCAGCTCGTAGCCAAGCTTCTCGAAGTCGATGTTCGCCATGTAGCCCCTGATGACCCCATCGTCCTGGAGCTTCGACACCCTTGCTATGACCGTGGTCGGGGAGACGTCGAGTTCGACAGCGAGTTCCCTGAAGGAGACCCTGGCGTTCGCCATTAGGCTGCGGACAATCTTTAGGTCGAGCTGGTCGAAGGCCAATCGTCCAGACTTCAGCCCGCGGGCGAGCCCCCTGGCAGGTCTTTTGTCCAGTAGACGCTTTCCTGAGGTAGACATCGTCCACTCCTGGACTGGCGAGCCTTATATTTGTTTGAATAGAACTCCCGCCCGTTGACATACAAGATAACGGACGACGGCAAGTTCGTGAAGCGCACCTCTACTCCGGCGGAAGTCATGGACATGGTGGATGCGCAGGCGATCCGCTTCGTCGACTTGCAGTTCACGGACGTCCCGGGCAGGCTCAGGCACGTAAGCATCCCGTCCGAGATGATGCATGAAAAGATGTTCGCAGACGGGGTAGCCAAGCTCGACGGCTCCTCGGTCAAGGGTTTCGTTGACATCCACGAGTCCGACATGCTCCTCGTTCCGGACGCGTCGACCTATGGGGTCGTCCCCTGGATCGAAGATAGCGTGAAAACGGCCAGGCTAATCTGCGACGTGAAGTCGGGATACGGGGCGGGCCGGTTCAGCAGGGACCCGAGATACGTGGCCCAGACCGCTGAATCCAAGATCCGGGAGGCAGGATTCACCGATTCCCTTTGGGGGCCAGAGGTCGAGTTCTTCGTCTTCGACGGAGCGACGTGGGAGGCCAACGACCCGTTCGCCTCGGGGTTCAAGATAACATCCAGGGAGTCGGCGAACGAGGCGAGGGGGACCAACTTCCCCATCCGTTTCAAGGACGGCTACTATCCGGCCCAGCCGGTGGACACGATGAGCGAATACAGGGGGACATGCGTGAACTATCTTCGCGACGGGTTCGGCGTCCTGTGTAACGCTCACCATCACGAGGTCGCCACCGCGGGCCAGTGCGAGATTGACATGTACAGGGACGAGTTGGTCACGATGGCGGACAGCGCGATGACCTACAAGTTCGTGACCAAGAACGTGGCCAGCAAGATGGGGCTCATCGCGACAACGATGCCAAAGCCCATCTTCGGAGACAACGCCGTCGGGATGCACATCCACTCCAGCCTATGGAAGAGTGGGAAGAATGCCTTCTTCGATCCGAATGACGCCTATGCTGAGATCAGCCAGACTGCGCGCTACTACATTGGCGGCATAATGGAGCACAGCAGGGCGCTATGCGCCATAGTCGACCCGACGACGAACTCCTACCACCGGTTGGTCCCCGGATACGAGGCGCCCGTCTATATCGCCTGGAGCAAGATGAACAGGTCGGCGAACGTCAGGATCCCTGCCTACGAGAAGGGCTCGGAGGGTGCGAAGAGGGTGGAGTTCAGGACCCCCGACCCTTCGTGCAACCCCTACCTGGCCTTCGCCGCGATCACCGCGGCTGGACTCGACGGGATGAAGAGGAAGACGGAGCCTGGAGACCCGGTGGACGAGGACATCTACAAGCTGAGCGCGGAGAAGCGCAGAGAGATGAGGGTCGGAGAGCTGCCGGGAAGCCTCAAGGAGGCGGTGGAGAGCCTGTTGAGCGACTCGTCGTTCCTCGACGGAATCTTCCCGAGAGACCTGGTCGAGGCGATGGTTGAACTCGAGATGGAGGCCTACAGGGCTGTCTCAGCTAGGCCGCATCCGTACGAGTTCTACATGTACTTCGACCTGTAACCAAGTTCAAATGGAAATTCTAGAAATGCTCGGAGGCTGTTCCCAGAACTCAGAGTGGATATCACTTTGGACTTGGGCCCAGAGGGCTAGACTCGAAGCCAGCGTCTAGACACAGGAAACCGTCTTCTAACGCTTAGACTTACCGACGCGGTCGGGATCATCTAGCTCGATAAGGAATCGATTCACAGTGAATTGATGGTTCATCCTCTCCTCCTTGAGAACTGACCTGAGTACTGGAAGACTGAGTTCCAAAGTCTTTGCTAACCTCAAGGATTTGTGCCTACGAAGTTTGACAACATTCCGCTCGAGCCGCTTCAATTCTTTCTGCCAAGCATCCCAATCCTTGATGTATGGGAGAAGATTCCTTAGGCCCAAGACTGTTTTCTCTAGCTCTGTTTGTTTCCT